>NZ_JBHVUQ010000183.1:0-14424 GCF_042884105.1 Streptomyces sp. NPDC058157 | reverse complement strand
CTCCGCCCGCTGTGAGGTGCGTGGTTTTGGTGGCCGATGAGGTGACTGAGGTGGCGGAGGCTCGGGTGCCCGCCGTTGCTCTGACGCCGGTGTCGGTGGCGGCGCCCCCGCCGCCGCCGGCGCCCGCCGCGCCGACGTCGACCCCGTAGTCGGTCAGCGGGACGACCCTGAGGGAGCACCAGGTGAAGCCGCCCGCTCCCCCGCCGCCGCCGGCGCCGCCGCGGGCGCCCTGCGCGTTGGAGCCGCCCCCGCCGCCGCCACCGCCGCCCCCGCCCCAGGCCTGGACGAAGACGGAGGTGACCCCCGCCGGCGGGGTGAAGGTGTTGTCGGAGGTGAACTGGCGCAGGCCGTGGGCGACCGGGGACGGCTTCCTCTTCTGCGGGTGTTCGTCCTTGTCGTGCTCCCGCCCGGGACCCTCGTCCCGGCCCGGACCCTCGTCCCGGCCCGGGCCGGGGTCGCGGCGCTGGTCCCCGGCCGCGGGCCGCTGCTTGGCCGGGGTCTGCTGCTTGGCGGGTGCCCGCTGCTTGCCCGGAGCGGCCGGGGCCGGGTCGGAGGGCTTGGGGCCGGCGGCGGACGCGGCCGGGGCGGTCACGACCAGCGGGCCGGTCAGGGCCGCCGCGGCGGCGAGGGAGGCGAGCAGGACCCGGGTGCGTGCCCGGGACCTGCGGGTCTCCTTGTGCGCGTGGAGGTTCATGACTGCACATCCCACCGGCCCCCGCGGGGGCCGGTGGTCCGGCGGGGCCGGGGGTGTGGGCCGGGCAGGTGAGGAGTTCGCCGGGCCGGAGCAACTGGGGCGCGCGCCGTCGGGAGCGGTGGCTCCCGGGTCACCACCAGTACGCGGGGTAGCGGGCGGTCCCCCGGGCGGCGCGCGAGGCGGCGCAGCCGACCAGCACGAGCAGCGCGGTGGCCAGGGCCAGGGCGGCGAGGAAGGACGGGGCGGCGGGACGGGTGAGGACGACGATGACGGCGGTGGCGGCGGCGGGCGAGTGCGGGGTGCGGGTCAGGGCCATCGCGCCGATGGCCGCTCCGCCCGCGACGGCCGCCGTCCACAGCGAGCTCCCGCCCAGGGCCAGCGCGGCGAAGCCGACGCCCGCCGACACCAGCTGGCCGCCGACCACGTTGCGCGGCTGGGCCAGCGGAAGGGCCGGGGCGGCCATGACCAGGGCGGCGCTGGCGGCGAGCGGCGGTATCAGCAGGGGGTGGTGCAGGAGGCCCCCGACCGCGACGAGGAGCAGCAGGCCGGGGATGCCGGCGCCGGTGGCCAGGGCCACCGCCGGCAGCGGCGGGCGCGCCGGGGCCCGGCCGGACAGCCGGGCCAGGCCCCGGCGGGGGCCGGGTGGAGCGGGGCTGGCCGGGGTGGTGCGGGGCTCGGTCGTCGCGGGGGGCGTGGGCATGGTGTTCCTCTCCCGGGAGCGCTAATGTTATGCATGAACTGATTCCATTAGTAGCACGCCAGGAGGCCGGGAGATGACCGAGAGCGCGGAACGCCCGGCGGAGGCCTCGGCGGTGGACGGGATGCCGCTGGTCGGGGAGTCGCTCGCGCTGGACCTGGTCAACACCACCTTCGTCGACGGCGGGCTCCGCGGCGCCCTCGTCGACGCCCTGGCCGCCCCCGCCGACCTGGACCGGTGGCTCGCCAACCGGGCCGGGGACTTCAGCGCCCCGCTGCGCCCCCGGCTCTCCGAGCCGGCCACCCGGGCCCATTTCGAGCGCTTCCTGGAGCTGCGCCGCGCCCTGCGGGAGGTGGCGGCGGCCCACACCGCCGGGCGGGCCCCGCAGGAGGCCCACGTACGGACCGTCAACCGGGCGGCCCGGCTCGCCGCCTGCTGGGACGAGCTCCCCACCACCGGCCCGGCCGGCCCGGAGACCCGCTGGAGCGAGCCCGATCCGCTGCTGGCCGCGCTCGGCGAGGTGGCGGCCGAGGGGGTGCGCCTCTTCGGCGGGGCCCCGGAGCGGCCGGTCCACGCCTGCCCGGCACCGGGCTGCATCCTCTACTTCCTCAAGACCCGCGCGCGCCGCGCATGGTGCACGGCCACCTGCGGCAACCGGGTCCGCGTGGCCCGCCACAGCCGTCGGCACCGCGACCCGCAGGCAGGATGAGGACCGCGCGACAGGGTTCGCCCTCCCCACCCCTCACTAACGTGTCGAGCATGATGAACCTATTAGGTACACCGCCGGAGGTGGCGGCTCCCCCGGCCCCGCTGCGGGGGTCGCGGGTGGATGCGGCAGGATGACAGTCCGTTCGGAATACGCACGTCCGCTCGAACGGGACCCGCACAACGCGACCTGACAGGTGACATGGTGACGAGACGACACATACGGCGGCCGGACCTCGCACGAGCGGAGGCCGTGCGTTGACCCGGGACCTCGTGCTGCACGACTGGCTGGTGGCCGCGATCGCCCTCGCCGCGGGCGGGGCGGCCGGACTGCTGCTGCGGGCCCTGCTGAAGTGGCTGGCCAAGCACGCGGAGCGGACCAAGTGGACCGGCGACGACATCATCGTCGACGCGCTGCGCACCCTCGCCCCCTGGGCGGCCGTCATCGCGGGCGCGGCCGTGGCCGCCACCGCGCTGCCGCTCACGGCGCGGGTGGGCGGTCTCGTCAACCAGTCGCTGACGGCGCTGCTCATCATCTTCGCCACCTTCACGGCGGCCCGGGTGATCGCGGGGCTCGTGCAGTCCGTGGCGCAGTCGCGGACCGGGGTCGCGGCGTCCGCCAGCATCTTCGTCAACATCACCCGGATCGTGGTCCTCACGATGGGTGTGCTGGTCGCGCTGGAGACCGTCGGGGTGTCCATCGCACCGCTGGTCACCGCCCTGGGCGTCGGCGGCCTGGCGGTCGCGCTGGCCCTTCAGGACACCCTCGCCAACCTCTTCGCGGGGGTGCACATCCTCGCCTCGAAGACCGTGCAGCCGGGTGACTACATCCGGCTGAGCAGCGGCGAGGAGGGCTACGTCGTCGACATCAACTGGCGCAACAGCGTGGTCCGCAACCTCTCGAACAACCTGGTCATCATCCCCAACGGGCGCCTCGCCCGGACCAACATGACCAACTTCACCCAGCCCGAGGCGAAGCTCTCGCTGCTGGTCCAGGCGGGGGTCGGCTACGAGAGCGACCTGGAGCACGTGGAGCGGGTCACCCTCGACGTGGTGGACGGCGTGATGGCCGACATCGAGGGCGGGGTCCCCGAACACGAGGCGAAGGTCCGCTTCCACACCTTCGGGGATTCCCGGATCAACTTCACCGTGATCCTCGGCGTCGGCGAGTTCAGCGACCAGTACCGGATCAAGCACGAGTTCATCAAGCGCCCCCACGCGCACGGTCTCCTTCCGCCCGGAGGAGGACCCGGGCACGTTCCGCTCCGCCCCGTTCCCGCACCAGCGCGACGCCTCGTCGGCGGTCCTGACGGACCGGTAGCGGCGGCCGGGCGCGCGGCCGATGGTCACGATGGGGTGAAGGCCCCCGGACGACCGGACGTCCGTTCCTATGCTGTTGATCCTTTGATCATTCCGGAGGATCGACTCGTGGTGGGGGTACGGATGTACGGCGCGGACAGGGGCGGGGCCATCGGGGACGGCCGCACGGGCGGGCGGCGGGCGGGCCGGATACGGCTCGCGCTCGTCGCCGTGGTGGCCGCGGCCGTCGCGGTCGCGTGCGGGCCCGCGGAGGGCGGGGGCGGCCCGGCCGTGCCGCCCCCGTCCTCGGCGGCGCCGTCGACGGCCTCCCCGTCGCCGACGCCCTCGCCGGTGGTGAGCCCGTCGACGGGGTCAGCGAGCCCCACCGCCAGTGGGGCCGTCCCGGACGCGAAGGCCCCCTCCCAGGCCCCCGCCCCGACCCGGTCCGCCTCCCGGCCCGCCGCGCAGCCGACGACGCGGGCGGCGGAGGAGCCGGCGAAGGAGCCGGCGAAGGAGCCGGCGAAGGCCTCCTGCGAGATCGTCTCCAACGCGGGCAACTGCTACAGCGCCGGCCAGTACTGCCGCAAGGCCGACGTGGGCCGCATCACCCACGCCGCCAACGGCCGCATGATCTCCTGCCGCCAGGACGGCGGACAGCCGCGCTGGGGCTACTGAGCCCCGCGCGCCCGAGGCGGGCCGCCGGGACCGGGCGCCGGTTCGCCCGGACGGCGTAATCTGGGGGAAAGGTGGCATACGGCGCGCTTCGGGCGCGCCGTACCGCGCCTCTCACCCTCTCGCACCCCGGGCCAGGGAGGCGGCGCGTGACCGATCCGTTCGGCTTCCTCAGGATCCCCCGCAGGGCCGTCCCGCCGCGGCCCGTCGAGGAGCGGCTCGGGGACTGGCACGAGGTGTACGCCGGGCAGGCGCTGCTGCCGCTGGTCCGCGAACAGGCCGACCGCTGCATGGACTGCGGCGTCCCGTTCTGCCACACCGGCTGCCCGCTGGGGAACCTGATCCCCGAGTGGAACGCCTACGCCGCCCGCTCCGACTGGCGCGCGGCCTACGAGCGGCTGCACGCGACGAACAACTTCCCCGAGTTCACCGGCCGGCTCTGCCCGGCACCCTGCGAGGACGCCTGCGTGCTCGCGATCAACGCCGATCCGGTGACCATCAAGAACGTCGAGCAGACCATCGCCGACGAGGGGTGGCGGCGCGGCTGGATGGCCCCGCGCCCTCCCGAGCGGCGCGGCGGGCGCTCGGTGGGGGTGATCGGCTCCGGTCCGGCGGGCCTCGCGGCGGCCCAGCAGCTGACCCGGGCCGGGCACCGGGTCGTCGTCCACGAGCGGGACGACCGGCTCGGGGGGCTGCTGCGCTACGGCATCCCCGGGTTCAAGATGGAGAAGTCCCACCTCGACCGCCGGATCGAGCAGATGCGGGCGGAGGGCACCTCCTTCGTGACGGGCTCGGACGTCGGCGGGGCCGAACCGGCGGACGGGCTGCGCGGCCGCTACGACGCCCTGGTCGTCGCGGTCGGGGCCGGGGAGCGCCGGGAGCTGCCCGTCCCGGGGCGCTCGCTCGGCGGGATACACCAGGCGATGGAGTACCTGACCTGCGCCAACCGGGTGTGCGAGGGGGACCTCGCGGTGTCGCCGGTGTCGGCCGACGGCGTCCACGTGGTGGTGGTCGGCGGGGGTGACACCGGCTCGGACTGTCTCGGCACGGCCCTGCGCCAGGGCGCGCTCTCCGTGGTCCAGCTGGACATCAACCCCGAGCCCGGTCCCGGCCGCGCCGAGGGCGAGCCGTGGCCGGTGCATCCGAAGGTGTACCGCATCTCCCACGCCCACGAGGAGGCCCGGGGCCGGGCCGGGCGCGACCCCCGGCTGTTCTCCAGCGCCACCCTGCGCTTCGAGGGGGACGCCCGCGGCCGGGTGCGGGCGCTGCGGCTGACCGCCGTCGAGCCCGCGGGGCGGCAGCCGCTCGCGGGCACCGAGCGGGTGATCGAGGCCGGGCTGGTCCTGCTGGCGCTGGGGTTCTCCGGCCCCGAGCGGGCCGGCGGGCTGTGCGGGCAGCTGGGGCTGGAGTACGACGGGCGCGGCAACTTCGCCCGTGACGCGCACTTCGCCGCCGCCGGGGGCCGGGCCCCCGGGGTGTTCGTGGCCGGCGACGCGGGGCGGGGCCAGTCGCTGGTGGTGTGGGCCATCGCCGAGGGCCGGTCGGCGGCCTCGGCCGTGGACCGCTACCTGACCGGCTCCACGGTCCTGCCGGCCCCCGTCGCGGCGCACGACCGGCCGATGACGGCGACGGGGCGGATGCGCTACTGGTCCGACCCGGACGAACCGTAGCGGCCGGTCAGGGGCGCTCCTCGTAGCGGAGGTGGTGGCGGGCCGCGACCGGGTTGATCTTCGCGGGGTCCAGCTCCCCGTCCGTGAGCACGGCGGGGCCGGCCTCGACCAGGTCCTCCACGTAGCGCTCCCAGCCGCCGGGCGCCGAGATCTGCAGGACCCGCGGGGGCGGGTCGGAGGCGCGGCGCAGGGCGTGCGGGACGCCCCGGGGCAGCAGGGCGAAGGTACCGGCCGGGGCCGAGTGGGTCCGGTCGTCGTACTCGATGCCGAGGACCCCGTCGAGGACGTAGACACACTCGTCGGCCAGGTGGTGGGTGTGCCGGGGGATGTCCTTCACGAGGGTCACCTCCAGCAGTGACAGCCGCCCTCCGGTGTCCGCGACCCCGGCCTTCACCGCGAAGGCCGGCGGCAGCGGGACCCGGCCCGGCCGGGCGGCCCCGGGCTCCAGCAGGATGAATCGGTCCTCTTCAGGCATGGCTCGGCCCCTCCTCGCATGGCACAATGTGAACCGGAATCCGATTCCGTTTCAATTCCGTGTTCACTGTAGGGACAGGAGTGGTCGTCTTGTCAACGCCCCCCGCGCCGGGTGGCGGACGCCGCCCGCGCGCCGACGCGGAGCGCAACCGCGCCCTGGTCCTGGCGGCCGCCCGCGCCCTGTTCGAGGAGCGCGGCGCGGAGGTGCAGATGCCCGAGGTGGCCCGGGCGGCCGGGGTCGGCGTCGGCACCCTGTACCGGCACTTCCCGTCCAAGCAGGCCCTCGTGGAGGCGGCGGCGGAGCAGCGGTTCGCCGGGATCCTGGAGCTGGCGCTGACGGACTGCCTGCGGGAGCCGGAGGCGGGGCAGGGGCTGGCCCGCTACCTGCACCACGTCGGCGGGACCCTCGCGGCCAGCCCGGGCCTGACGGCCGCCGCCCAGTCGGCGACCGGCTCGTCCGCACCCGGCGGGCGGACGCGCGGAGCCCTGGAGGAGGCCGTCGCCGCGCTGATCGCCCAGGGCCGGGCCGCGGGCACCCTCCGGCCGGACCTCACGGTCGCGGACGTCTACATGATCGTCGGCGGGCTGTCCGGCATCATCCGGACCGGCAGCGGCGACTGGCGCCGCTTCCTCGACCTGACCTTCGACGGCCTGCGCCCGCGCGGCCACGGCTGAGCGGGACACGCGGCGGGCGGAGCCGGGCGGAGGGCGGTGGGGGCGTGTAGAACCGTCGCATGACAGCGGTGAGCGAGCAGAAGGCCGAGGACGTGGGGCCGGCCCGTATCGAGGTCGCCTACGAGCGCCTCGGCGACCCGCAGGCGCCGCCCGTGCTGCTGGTGATGGGGCTGGCCCTCCAGATGTACGGCTGGCCCGACGGGTTCTGCGCCGAGCTGACGGGGCGCGGGATGCAGGTCATCCGGTTCGACAACCGCGACTGCGGCCTGTCGTCGCACTTCCACGACGCCCCGCTGCCCGATCTGCCGGCGGCCCGGCGGGGCGACCTGTCCTCGGCCGCGTACGACCTGTCCGACATGGCGGCCGACACGGTGGGGCTGCTGGACGCCCTGGGCCTGGCGAGCGCGCACGTCGTCGGCCTGTCGCTGGGCGGCGCCATCGGCCAGACGATGGCCATCGCGCACCCGGGCCGGGTCCGGTCGCTGACCTCCCTGATGTCCACGACCGGCGCCCCCGGCGTCGGGCAGCCGGACCCCCGGGTGCTGGGGGTGCTGGCGGGGCCGCCGCCGGTCGACCGTGAGGAGGCCATCGAGCGGACGGTCCGGGCGGTGCGGGTCATGGGCTCGCCCGGGTTCCCCTGCGACGAGGCCGCGGTGCGCGAGCGGGCCACCCGCGCCTTCGACCGCGACTACGACCCGCTGGGCGTCGCCCGCCAGGCCCTGGCCTCCCTCGCCTCGGGCGACCGGACGGCCCTGCTGGCCGGGGTGCGGGTGCCCACGCTGGTGATCCACGGCGGCGACGACCCGGTGTGCGACGTCAGCGGCGGGCGGGCCACGGCGGCGGCCGTCCCGGACGCCGAACTCGCCGTGTTCGACGGCATGGGCCACGACCTGCCCCCGGAGCTGTGGCCGGAGATCGCCTCACGGATCACCGCCCTGGTCGGGCGCGCCGAACGGGCCCCGGTCGGCGGCTGACGGGACTGTCCTGAACTCGGCTTGACGGCGGACGGCCGCACCGGAATCCCCCCGGACGGCAGCCCGCCCGGGTCACCATGGCGGTGCGGTACACCCTGAGACGACAGGAGCGCGCCCGTGACCGGCCCCGGCGACACCCCCGATACCCCGACCCCGGACCACCCCCTGGCCACCTCCGCTCCCCCGGTGCTGCACGACGTGATGTTCGGCCACATCCACGCCGCGGCCCTGCGGGCCGTCGCAGTGCACCGGATCGCCGACCACCTCGCCGACGGCCCCCGCACGCCCGAGGAGCTCGGCGGCCTCAGCGGCACCGAACCCGGCGCGCTGCGGCGCGTCCTGCGGCTGCTCGCGGTCCGGGGCCTCTTCCAGGAGGACGAGCGGGGCAGGTTCCGGCTGGAGCCCGCCGGACAGCCGCTGCGCACCGACGTGGCGCACTCCCAGCACCCCGGCGTCCTGATGATCACCGACCCGATGATGGTGCGGTCCGCCGCCGAGCTGTCGGGGACCCTGCGCGGCGGGCGGTCGGCCTTCGAGCTCGCCTACGGCACCTCGTTCTTCGAGCACCTCCACAAGTCCCCGCAGGACCGGGGCGTCTTCGACGCGGGGATGGCCGCGTTCTCCGGCCCCGAGGACGAACTCGTCGCGCAGAGCTACGCCTTCCCCGAGGGGGCGCGGGTGGTGGACGTGGCCGGCGGCCGGGGCGGACTGCTCCGGGCCGTCCTGCGGCGCGACCCCTCGCTGGAGGGCCTGCTCTTCGACCGGCCCGCCACCGTGGGCGAACACCTGCTGGACGAACCGGCGCTGGCGGGCCGGTGGCGCACGGAGGGCGGGGACTTCTTCGAGGCCGTTCCGCCCGGCGGGGACTTCTACCTGCTCAAGCACATCCTGCACGACTGGAACGACGAGGACGCGGTGCGCATCCTCGGCTCGGTCCGCCGGGCGGCGCCGGAGGGGGCGCGGCTGCTGGTCGTGGACGCCGTGCTGCCCGGGGGCGGGGTCCCCCATCCGGCACTGGAGCTGGACATCGTGATGCTGATGGCCGTGGAGGGCCGTGAGCGGACCGCCGCCGAGTTCGAGGCGCTGCTGGCGCGGGCCGGCTTCCGGCTGCACCGGATCCTGCCGACGCCTTCGCTGCCGTCGGTGATCGAGGCGGTCGCGGTCTAGCCGTCGGTCAACTCAGGGCGGTGACAAGGGCGACGAGGAGGGCGGCCGCCACGCTGAGCACCAGCACGGCGACCAGTGCGGCCAGGGCCGCCAGCAGGTGGGCGGCCCCGTTCCCGGCGCGGCCGCGGCGGGCCCAGCCGAGCAGCCAGGAGGCGAGGGCGAGGAAGGGGACCAGGAGGAAGCCGGTGACGGCGCCGACGTGCCCGACCGCGGGGCCGGACCGCTCGTACGCCTTCCCCCGTACGATCCGGACCCGCACGGCGCTGCCGGGCTCGTGCCGCGCGGCGGCGCCGTCCAGCAGGAGTTCGCCCCGCGGCCCGGCGGCGCGCCCGGGGGTGAAGACGCCCTTGCACTCGGTACCGCCCGGATAGCCCTCCGCGTCCGGGGCCTCGTAGCACTCGGAGACCGTCAGGGTGCCGTCGGCGGGTCCCAGGCCCAGGACGGCCACCAGCTGCGGCCCGGGCAGCAGCCGGACGAGCCACCCGGCGAGGACCAGGAGCGTGACGGATCCGAGCAGGGCCAGGCCCCGCACCGCGTTGCGCCAGTCGGCTGCCACGACTCGCCCCCTCCTCCCGGGGATCAGCCATACCCCCGCCGGGGGCCGCTCTCACGTCAACCCGGGGGCGGGCCGGGCGGAAGGAGCCACTGCGCCCGGTATCCGCCATACGAGCCAAGACGGCGCGGACCGCCCCTTCCGGGCTCCTAGGATGGGGCCGCCGCGGCCCCGGGTGAGGCAGCAGGGGCCCACATTCAGGGAGTTGAGCATGAAGCGGTTGCGTGTGCTGGTCGTCGCCGGGGTGCTGGCGCTGGGTACGGCGGGGGCGGCCACCGCCCAGGCGGCCCCGGTTCCGGACGCCGCGGCGGCCGCGGCCTGCCCGGCCGGGGAGGTCTTCGCCACGGACAACACCGCCGTCATCACGGACCCGGGCGACCCCCGGCTGCGGACGCGCCTGACGCGCTTCGACCGCGAGGTGCGCGGGATCGTCCACGCCAACGGCGCCCTGACGGGCCGTTCGACGCTGCTGGACGGGGTGTTCTGGTCCGAGGAACAGAAACAGACCACCTACGAGCGGTCGCGGGAGTTCGACGTGAACGGCGTCGGCCGCGACGGCCTGCACCACATCGCCGGGGTCATCGCCAAGCGCTACCACCAGGAGTCGGTGCTGACCTTCCGCTGCCTGCCGCGCGACTCCGCGGAGACCGACGCGGTCGAGATCCAGGCCGAGGGCGTCAGCGCGACCCGCCTGCGCGACGCGCTGGCCGCCGACCCCGAGGCCCGGGAGCGGCTCGGCGGCGGCTCCGTCACCCTCGGGGGACGGCTGATCCTGATCGCCCCGCTGACCGACCTGCCGCTCGCCCAGCGGTTCTCGCAGCGGCTCGGGGTCGACTGGTCCAAGGCCCGGGTCCGGTACGGCGACGAGGAGTTCGTCAGCTAGGGGCGCTCGCGGGGGTGGTGCTGGCACCACCCCCGATACGGGCAGTGGGGGGATCGTCCGGGTGCCCGCCTTCTCGGAGGATCGGGGTGTACCGAATCGCTCCGACGGGGGGACCCACCCACATGCACCTCTTCAAGAAGCCCGCGCGCTGGGCCACGGCCGCCGCGTGCGGGCTGCTCGCCCTCGCCGCCCTGCCCGCCTCCCCCGCGGCCGCGGCCCCGGCCGGGAGCGGGGCCGGTGCGCCGGCGGTCCCGGCCCGGTACGCGCAGCAGCGGCTCGACTGGCAGCCGTGCCGGGACGGGGCGCTGGAGTGCGCCTCCATGACGGTGCCGCGCGACTGGTACCACCCGGGCACGGGCGCGGACCTCACCGTCGCGGTGTCCCGGCATCGCTCCGCGGACCCCGCCGCGCGGCGGGGCGTACTGATGATGGCGGCCGGCGGGCCGGGGGCCTCGGGGCTCGGCCGGCCGGCGGGGCTGGCGGGGTACTCGCCGAAGCTGGCGGCCGCGTACGACATCGTCGGCTTCGACCAGCGCGGGGTCGGGGCCAGCACCCCGGTGGTCTGCTCCGGCCAGGACGGCGTGGACGCCCTGTTCACCAGCGGTGACCTGCGCGACCGCGCACCGGCGGCCGTGGCGGCCACCGTGGAGCGGGCACGGAACTTCGTACGGGACTGCGAGCGGCAGTCGGGCGGACTGCTGCCGTACATCACCACCGACCAGGCCGTGCACGACATGGACCTGTTCCGCTCGCTGCTCGGCGAGTCGAAGGTGTCCTACTACGGCCCGTCCTACGCCACCTTCCTCGGCGCCTACTACGCCACCGAGTTCCCGGGCCGGGTCGACCGGGTGGTGCTCGACAGCAACATCGGCTTCACCGGCACCTGGCAGGAGTTCCTGACGGGGCAGCCGATGAGCTTCCAGCGCAGGTTCGAGCAGGACTTCCTGCCCTGGCTCGCCGCGAACGACGCGACGTACCACCAGGGCCGGACCGCCGAGGAGGCCAAGGCCTCGTACGAGCGGCTGCGGAGCGCGCTGGGCGAGCACCCGCTGGACCTGGAGGGGACGGTGGTCACCCCCAACCACCTCGACGCCGCCGCGACCTCCGTGATCTACAGCGGCGACGCCTTCCCCGACCTGGCGATGCTGCTCGGCGTCCTGCAGCACCCGGACGCGGCCCCGCCGGCCGTCCGCAAGGCCCTCGCCGACAAGCTGAAGCACCCGCTGGCGGCGCAGTTCGCGGCGGACTTCTTCTCCGTCATCTGCCAGGACACCCCCTGGAACCACGACAGCGCGTACTGGGTGCGGCGCAGTGCGGCCGACAGCCGCGCGTACCCGATGGCCGGGGCCCGGGAGCTGACCTTCGCCTCGGTCTGCGCGGCCTGGCCGCGCTCCCTCGCGCCCCGGGTGCAGGTCACCGGTCGGGGGCTGCCTCCGATGATGATGCTCAACTCGCTGCACGATCCGGCCACTTACTACGAGGGCGCGCTGCGTGCCCACCGGGGGACGGCCGGGTCCCGGCTGATCACGGTCGGCGGTGGTGACCACGGGGTCTACCAGTCGCACAACGCCTGCGTGGACGCGTACGTCGAGGGCTTCCTCGTCGACGGCCGGATGCCGGCCGAGGACGCCTCGTGCGAGGGCAAGCCGCTGCCCTCCCCCGCCGCCGGCCGGTAGGCCCGTCCGCCGGGACCTCAGGCGGAGGACCCGCTGTCGACCACGAGGTCGGTGCCGACGACGGCGCCGGCCTCCGGCGAGGCCAGGTACAGCACGGCCGCGGCCACCTCCTCGGCCGCGGCGAGCCGGCCGAGGGGGTTCTCGCCCTTGATCCGCTCCACGCGGTCGGCCTCGGTCTCCCCCGCGCGCAGGGACATGGGCGCGGCGGTGGCGCCGGGGCTGACCGCGTTGATGCGCACGCCCTCGCGGATGTGGTCGAGGGCGGCGGCGCGGGTGAGGGCGGCGACGGCCGCCTTCGAGGTGACGTAGGCGGCGGCGTTCGGGATGCGGGTGTGGGCGCCGAGGTTGGAGGAGATGTTGACGATGACGCCGCCGCCGTTCTCGCGCATGTGGGCTATCTCGTGCTTCATCGCCAGCCAGACGCCGGTGACGTTGGTGTGCAGCACCGCGTCCCAGTCCTCCTCGGCGATGTCGGCGGCGGGGACGGTGCCGCGCAGGATCGCGGCGTTGTTGACGGCGACGTCGAGCCCGCCGAAGCGTTCCACGGTCTCCCGGACGAGACCGGCGAGCCGGCCGGAGTCGGTGACGTCGGCGGGGACGGCCGCGGCGGTGCCCCCGGCGGCCTCGATGAGGGCCACGGTCTCCTCCAGCGGGGCCGGGGTGCGCCCGGCGGCGACCACCCGGGCGCCCTCGGCGGCGAAGGCGAGGGCGGTCACACGGCCGATGCCGGAGCCGGCGCCGGTCACCAGGACGGTCTTGCCGGTGAAGCGGTTCATCTTCGGTGACTCCCTTGAGGGCCGCGTGGGGCCCATATTTGAACGAACGGTTCAGAATGAAGGCATGCAGAGATGCGGGGAGGGCCGGGGGCCCTCCCCAGGGGGCGGGTCAGTCCAGCAGGGCCAGGGCCTGTTCGGCCGCGTCCCGCACCCGGGCCGGGTCGTCCGAGGCCTTGCCGACGACCCGGACACCCTGGAGCAGCACCAGCAGCATGCGGGCCAGCGCCCTGGGGTCGCGCCCCTCGGGCAGCTCGCCCTGCCCCTGGGCCCGGACGAGCGCCGAGTGCAGCAGGGTCTCGAAGCGGTCCCAGTTCGCCTCGACCCGGCGGGCCGCGTCCCCGTCGTGCGCGGCCAGTTCCGCGGCCGTGTTGGTGACGAAGCAGCCGGTCCGCCGGCGGTCCGGGGCGGCCGCCTCCGCGGCGAAGCGGCGGACCACCTCGCGGACGGCGGGCAGCGCCGGGCCCGGCCGGGACAGCTCCGACAGCAGGAGCGGGTTGTGCGTCTCGGCGTAGCGGTCCAGCGCCTTCAGGTAGAGCTCGTGCTTGCTGCCGAAGGTCGCGTAGATGCTGGCGCGCCCGATGCCGAGGTGCTCGACGAGGTCCGCGACCGACGTCGCCTCGTAGCCGCGCCGCCAGAACAGCTCGAGGGCCGACTGCAGCGCGGCGTCCGGATCGAATTCCTTGGTCCTGGCCACGTCGAAGATCATAAAGCCATCTGGAACGGTCGGTCAAGAACGATCGGTCAAGAATCCTCGGGCGGTGCGGGCCGCCCGTTCGGCGCGCCGCGCGGGCCCATCCGTGCTGTCCTCGAAGGGGAGGGTGTACGAGGCACGGACCACTTGTCGGAGCCGAGGAGGAACCATGACCAGGAACCTGCGGGCCCGGGACATCATGACCAACGGGGTCCAGTGCGTCCGGGAGGACCAGAGCCTGCTGGACGCGTCGCGGATGATGCGCGACCTGAACGTCGGCTGTCTGCCCATCTGCGGGGACGACGAGCGCCTCCAGGGGCTCATCACCGACCGCGACATCGTCGTCAAGTGCTGCGCCGAGGGCCGGGACCCGACCGCGATGAAGGCCGGGGAACTCGCCGGGACGCTGTTCTGGGTGGACGCCGACAGCAACGCGCAGGAGGCGGTGGACACCATGGAGATCCACCAGATCAAGCGGCTCCCGGTCATCGACGTGGCCGGCGGCCACCGGCTGATCGGGATGATCACCGAGGCCAATCTGGCGAAGAACCTCTCGGACGCGGAGATCGCGGAGTTCGCGGTCCGCGTCTACGCCGCGAACTGACCGGGCGCCGCGTCCGCCGGCGGATCCGCGCGGCCTCCCGGCGGACGCCCGTAACCCCCCGCCGGTCCCCTCGTTGAAGCAACCGGTCAGCGAAGTGGTGGTGCGCCGGCCCGGGGCCCCCCGCCCCGCCCGCGCCCAGCGGCGGCGGGGGGGAAACCCCCCCGGGCCAACCCCCCCCCGCCGCCCCCCCCCCCCCGGGGAGTATAAACAAAAG
>NZ_JBHVUQ010000182.1:0-14499 GCF_042884105.1 Streptomyces sp. NPDC058157 | reverse complement strand
GACCCGGCCTGACCGCGCCCGCACCGGGCGGCCCGCACCGGGCGGCCCGGCCGGGACCCGGGCCCGGCGGCCCGGGACCCCCGCCCCATGCGCCCGGGACCGGGGGCCCACCAGACTGGAAACCAACGCACCGAGCGGCCCAGGAGGCCGGCATGCGCACAGCGGACCGGACCACGACGAGCACCCCCCGGTCGGGGCCGGAGATGCTGCCCGCGTACACGGTCTGCGTCCTCACCATGATCTCCGCGGTCACCTGGGGCGTGGTCACCCTCACCCACCTGGGCCACCCCGCCCTGCGGGACCTCCGCCTCCACCTGGCAGCCGACCACGTCCTCGTGGGCCTGGGCATCGCCCTGACCGGCATGGTCTTCGCCGCCCGCCGCACCGCCCGCCTCCTGGGCGCGCTGATGCTCTGCTCCGGCTGCCTGCTGACCCTCGCCCAGGTGGTGCCGCTGATCGCCGTCGTCCGGGGCGCCGGGCCGGGCGTGCTCACCGCCGTGTTCGTCCTGGTGATGGTCGCCTTCACGCTGATCAACAGCATCGTCTACCCCATGCCGCTGTGGCTGCCCACCGGCCGCTTCCCCCGGGGCTGGGGCCCGCCGTACGTGACGTTCACCGCCGTCTTCAGCGCCCTCCAGCAGTACCACGCCTTCACCCGCCCGGGCTTCGTCTACTACGGGGTCCCCAGCCCCCTCGCCGACGCCCCCTGGGCCGGCATGGAGGGGATGCTGACCCCGTGGATGGACACCGCGGCCCGCTGGGTCCCGCCGGTCATCGCGGGCGCCGGCGTCCTGATCATGCTCGTGCGCTGGCCCCGCGCGCCGAAGGCCGAGCGCCCGTACGCGATCCTGGCCGTCCCGTACGTCCTGTGGCTCGTGGTGATCGGCCTCACCGAGTACGGCGACCCCCCGATGGGCTTCGAGGTGGTCCTCGTCTACCTCGCCGCGGCCTCCTGGCCCGCGACCGTGGGCTACGTCCACGTCCGGGACCGGACCTGGGCCCTGGACCGCGCGGGGCGGCGGATCCTGACGGCCTTCGTCCTCACCTTCACCTTCTTCATGGCCTACGCGGGCGGCGCCTTCGTCCTCGACTACTTCGCCCCCGGCTCCCTGAGCCCCGAGGCCGGGCTGATGGCCTGCCTCACCCTCCTGGTGGGGGCCCTGCTGCGGCCCACCGCCCGCTGGTCCGCCCGGCTCGTCGACCGCTACTACTACGGTGAACGCGCCCAGCCCTACCAGGCCGTGCGCGCCCTCGCCGACCGGCTGGGCCGGGCCCTCGATCCGGGCGAGATGCCCCGGGTGCTGTGCGACACCGTCGTGCACACCCTCCGGCTGCCGGCCGCCCGGCTGGTGGTCCACACCCGCCGCGGCGACCGCGAACTGGTCCGGCTGGGCACGCCCGGCGTCCTGGACGAGGCCTTCCCGCTGGTCCACCGGGGCAACGCCATCGGCCACCTGTACGTCCCGCCCCGCGCCGGGGAACTCGCCCTGGACCAGCAGGACCGCGAGGCCGTCCGGATCCTGGCCGGCCACAGCGCACCCGCCGTCGCCTCCCTCCAGCTGTACGAGGACCTCCAGTCCAGCCGCGAACAGATCGTCCTGGCCCGCGAGGAGGAACGGCGCAGGCTGCGCCACGACCTCCACGACGGCCTGGGACCGGCCCTGTCCGGGCTGCGGCTCCAGGTGGACGCGGCCCGTACGGCCATACCGCCGGGCGGCCGGGCCAACGCCTCCCTGGCCACCGTCTCCGAGGGCATCGGGCGGGCCATCGACGAACTGCGCCGCATCACCGGCGGCCTGGCCCCCGCGGCCCTGGACGGGGCCGACCTGCCGCGCGCCCTGCGCCAGCTGGCCGAACACCTGGGCCGCACCCTGCGCATCACCGTCAGCCTCGCCCCCGAGCCCTTCCCCGGACTGCCGGCCGCGGTGGAGGTGGCCCTGTACCGGATCGCGGCGGAGGCGCTGAACAACGTGGTCCGCCACGCCCGGGCCGGCCACGCGCACGCCGAGGTGGTGCTGACCCGCGAGGCGGTGACGGTCGAGGTGCGCGACGACGGAGCCGGCCTTCCCGACGGCGGCCGCGGCGACGGCGGGGTCGGCCTGCGCTCCATGGCCGAGCGCGCCGAGGAGCTCGGCGGCACCTTCGCCCTGGTCAGCTCGGACTCCGGGACCGTCGTCAGGGCCGTGCTCCCGCGGACGGCCGGGACCTGAGCGGGACCCGGGGACCATGTGCCCGGGACCCGGGCGTCCGTACGTTGATGGTCCGGAGCCGAAAGGGCCCGGAGCAACAGGAAAGAAGGTACCCCTCATGAACGCGAAGCTCGCTCGTATCGCACCGGTCGCACTCGTGGCCGCGGGAGTGATCCTCTCCGGCCCGGTGGCCCTGGCGGCCCCGCAGCACGAGGCCTCCTCGGCCGCCGCGGTCGTCGACCACCGGTCGTCCGGGAAGAAGGGCCCCTACTCCAGCAGGGGATCCTGTGAATCGGCCGGCCGGTCGGGCCACTACAAGAGCTGGCACTGCTCCTACGAGCACTACAAGTGGTGGCTGTACTACTCCTCCTGACCGGGAGGCCGCCCCATCGCGCCGGGGCCCGGGACACCCGTCCCGGGCCCCGGCCCTCGCGCGCGGGCCCGCCGGTCAGACCGTCTTGACCATCCCGCCGTCGACGACGTAGTCGGCGCCCGTGACGTTGCCGGCGGCGCCGGACAGCAGGAAGACGATCACCGACGCCACCTCCCGCGCCTCGGTCAGCCGGCCGGTGGTGAGGCCGAAGTCCGCCGGGAGGCGTTCCAGGAGGACGGAGTGCTCGACCCCGGCGGCTTCGGCCACGAGCCCGCCGAAGTCCGCGGGGTCCTCCCAGACGGCCGTGCGGGTCGGACCGGGGGAGACGGTGTTCACGCGCACCCCCAGCGGCCCGAACTCCTCGGCGAGCGACTTGGTCACCGCGCCCAGCGCCGCCTTGGCCGCGCTGTAGGCCACCGGCCCGGTCGCGGGCAGGCGGGCGCAGACGGAGGAGACGTTGACGACGGCGCCCCGGCGTTCGGCCAGTCCGGGCAGGACGGCGCGGGTCAGGCGCACCGCGCTCATCAGGTTGAGGTCCAGGTAGCGCGCCCACTGGGCGTCGTCGCTGTCCAGGAACCCGGTGAGCCCGCCCTCCGGGTCGCCGCCGCCCACGTTGTTCACGAGCAGGTCGACCGCGCCCAGTTCGGCGTGCGCGGCGTTCGCGAGGGCCGCCACCCCGGCGGGGGTGGCCAGGTCGGCGGCGACCCCGAGGGCGCCGGAGGCGGCGAGTTCCGGCGTGACCGTGCGGGCGGCGCCGACGACGCGCACGCCCTCCTCCACCAGCAGCCGTACCGTGGCGAGGCCTATGCCGCGGCTCGCGCCGGTGACGATGGCGGTCTTGTCGTGCAGTCCGAGCTTCATGGTTCCCCAGTTCTTGAGCTACAGGTACAAAACATGGGCATGCGGGATCCCGCCCCGTCCGGGGGCGGGTCCGAGGGGGTCAGAGCGAGTCGACGGTGGCCTCGACCACCAGGGAGAGGCGCTCGGGGCCTTCGGCGACGCGCGCCAGCAGCCGCAGTCCGATCGCCGTGCTGAGCAGCATGCTGCCGACCGCGCGGGCGTCCCGCTCCGGTGAGATCTCCCCGGAGCGCCGGCCCTCCTCGACCAGCGCCCGCAGGGCCTCCTCCGTCCGGTCGAACATCCGCCGCACGAGTTCGGCGGCCACCTCGTCGGCCCCGGCCAGTTCGGCGGCGGTGTTCACCGCCATGCAGCCGCGCCGGTCCGGATCGGTCAGGTCCATCTCCACGAGCATCCGCAGGGCGGCCCGCAGTCGGTCCTTCACGGGGCCGTCCCCGCCCAGCAGTTCGATCACGGCCACCGCCTGGCTGTCGCGGTAGCGGCGCAGGGCCAGCTCGAACAGGGCGTGCTTGCTGCCGAAGGCGTGGTACAGGCTGCCCTTGCCGATGCCGAGCGCGTCGACCAGGTCCTGCGGGGTGGTGGCGGCGTAACCCTGCCGCCAGAACACCTGCATGGCCCGCTCGACGGCGGCTTCGGGATCGAACTGCTTCGGCCTTCCCATGATCGTGATTCAACATCATTCTGTACCCTCGGGTCAACTACGGGCCTTCGGGGGCGTCTGCGCCCCCCTGCCCTCCTGCGCGCCGAGGGTCAGCAGCACCAGGGCGTCCGTCCAGCCCAGCGGGACGACGGCCTTCGGCTGCCCCTGCGCGTCGACCGTCTCCGGCAGCTCGCCCAGCAGGTTGCGCCGTTCCAGCACCCAGTCGAGCACCGCCCCGCCCTTGGCGCGTTCGCCCGAGGAGGACCAGGCCAGGGCGAAGAACGAGGTGCTCGCCGTCCAGGTGACGTCCCCCCACCGGGTGTCGGGGTCGCTGCCCGGCACCAGCCCGCCGTTGGGCCGCCGCAGCTCCCGGAAGGTGTCGTCGAGCGCCCGGGGCAGGTCCGCCGGCGCCGTGTTGAACGGGGGCGCCATAAACGCCGCCGCGCTGTCGCGCCCGTGCAGCCCGTCCGCCGTGCGCCCGTAGCCGAGCGGGGCGAACCGCTTCGCGATGCCCGCCTCCAGCCGGCCTGCGGCCTGCGCCCAGCGCCCGGCGTCGGCGTCCCGGCCCAGTTCCCGGGCGAGGTCCGAGGCGGCGTTCAGCCCGGCCAGCAGCGGTGCCGCGGTGCCGATGTTCGCGGTCGTGGTGGGCAGCTCCCAGTAGTCGGGGGAGGCCGGCGGCAGCCCCTGGGCGTCCAGCGAACCGGCGGCGAAGTCGGCCGCCTTCGCCAGCGCCGGGTACAGGGCACGCAGCCGCTCCGCCCGGCCCGCCTCCGGCGCCGTCCGGTACCACTGCCAGGCGGCCCAGGGGACCCACCCGTCGGCGTCCAGCTGCCACGGCCGGGCGTCGGGCGGCCCCGACCCGTCGAGGCGGGTGCGGGCCTCCCAGGTGCCGTCCGGCCGCTGGGTCCCGGCGTTGTGGCGCAGGATCCGGTACGCCTCCTCGTCATGGCCCGTGTGCGCGAACGCGGCCGCGGCGAAGGCGGAGTCCCGGGGCCAGGAGAAGTCCCAGAACGGGTACCAGGCCGCGGCGAAGGCCCCGTTGGGCCGCAGCAGCGCCCGCATCGACAGCAGCGCCCGCTCGGCGGCCTCGCGCCGGGGCCCCGAACCGCCCGGGACCGTGCCCGAGTCCAGCCAGCGCCGGGACGCGGCGATCTGCGCGAGGGCCCCCGGATCGTCCGCGCCGACCACCCGGGACTTCGACGCGCCCGCCGGCAGGTACCGCCACCGCCCGGACGGCAGCTCCAGCACGTTGCTGCCCGGCACGTAGCGGGCGCCGACGGCGAAGGCCGGGTCGACCGCCTCCACCGCCCCGCCCCCGTCGGCGAGCAGCCCCGCCGTGCGGGCGGGCTTCAGGGAGGCGGGGACGTAACAGGCCTCCACCTCCCCGCACCGCTCCGTGCCCGACGGGTTCACGTAGAACGCGAACCGCCCCCCGTCCTCCCGCCAGCCGCCCCCGTCGTACAGGGAGCCGGCCGGGGCCCCCGCCGTGTCCCCGCGCGTGCCGTGCCAGACCACCGGCTTGCCGTCGGCCGTGGTGGCCTGCGCGAACAGCCAGTAGCGGGTGCCCGGCCGTACGGACGCCGACAGCGGCACCTCCACCCAGCCCGCGCCCGGCCCGCCGAGGGACGCCAGGTCGACGGCGGCGTCCGCGACGGCGGACCCCGGGTCGTCCCGCACGGCACGGACCTGCACCCGCACCCGGCCGGCCGCGGCCGAGCCGTTCAGGTACAGGCTCACCCGGTCCAGCCGGCCGGCCGCGGTGGTGAACTCCTGGGCTGCGGCGCTCCCGGCCCCGATCCCGGCCAGCGCCGCAGCGTGCCCGGCCTGCCGGTCCGGGGCCGCCCGCCGGGCCTGGGCGGGGGGCCCGCCCGCGGCGGTCGCGACGGCCGCGCCGTCCGCCGCGTGCAGCAGAGTCGTGAGCAGGGCGGTGGCCGCCAGAACGGAACCGGTGCGCATCATCACGAAATTGCCTCCACAGTGACGAACCGTCAAAAAGCCTGGCAGAGCGCGCGTGGACGGCGCTATTCATCCAATATCTCCGGCCCGGCCGCCACGTTGGACCCGTGCGCGCGCACCACGCGCGGGACATGCCGTGAAGTCCCCCGTTCGGACGCACCCCTTCACCGGTCCTCCACAGCCGCACCAGCGGTACACCACCGCCGTCGCGCACTCTCTCCTCGTCCACCACCGCACACCAGTACGCCCACCAGTCCGACCGGCACGCCAGGCGCCGGGCCAGTACCCACCGGGGGAACAGTGATCACTCGACGGACCGCACTCAAGGCAGGCGTCGCGGCCACCAGCATCGTCGGCACCGGCGGCATGCTGCTGCCCGTCGTGAACGCCACCGCGAAGGAGCCCGCCCGCGCCGCCGCGGCCGAGCTCGACGCGGCCGGCATAGCCAAGTTCACGCAGAAGATGCCGCTGCCTCCGGTCCTCTCGCCCTACTTCTCCACCAGCACCACCAGCTACTACCGGATGACCCTCAAGGAGGCCACGAAGGAGATCGTGCCGGGGCTGAAGACCCCGCTGCGCACCTTCAACGGCTCCTTCCCCGGCCCGGTCATCAAGGCGGAGTCCAACCGCCGCGTGGTGATCAAGCAGACCAACAACCTGGCGGTCCCCACCTCGATCCACCTCCACGGCGCCCACGTCCCCCAGGACAGCGACGGCTCGCCGATGGACCTCATCCCGGCCGGCGGCGGCACCAAGACGTACACGTACCCCAACACCCAGCCGCACGCGAACCTGTGGTTCCACGACCACGCCCACCACATGGAGTCGGAGAACGTCTTCCGCGGCATGACGGGCACGTACATCCTGACCGACGACGTCGAGCGCCGGCTGCCCCTGCCCGCCGGCCAGTACGACGTGCCGATCTCGCTGCGCGACGCGCGCTTCCTGGAGAGCGGCGAACTGGTCTACGCCATGGGCGACTTCATGAAGCGCAACGTGGTCCTCGCCAACGGCAAGGCCTGGCCGTACTTCGAGGTGGCCTCCCGCAAGTACCGCTTCCGCCTCACCAACACCTCCAACCAGCGCTTCTTCGACCTCTCGCTGGCCGACGACTCCGAGCTCGTGCAGATCGGCACCGACGGCGGCCTGCTGCCGGCCCCGTACCGCACGAACGTCGTCAAGATCAGCCCCGGCGAGCGCGCCGACGTGGTCATCGACTTCTCCCGCTACCCCGTCGGCACGGTCATCGAGCTCCGCAACAAGGACATCGCCCCCTTCGAGTCCTCGGACGTCGTGGGCAAGGTGCTCCAGTTCCGCGTCACCCGCACCGCCCCCGACCACAGCTCCGTCCCCGAGCGGCTGCGCACCCTCCCCGAGCTGGGCACGGCCACCGTCAACCGCGACTTCGACATGCGCATGGACGAGGCCCCCGGCGGCAGCGCGTACATCAACGGCAAGACGTACGACATGGACCGGATCGACACCGAGATCGCCTACGGCGCCACCGAGATCTGGACCGTGCACAACAGCAACAAGATCGCCCCGCACAACTTCCACATGCACCTGGTCCAGTTCCGGGTGCTGGAGCGCAACGGCCAGCCGGTCACCTCCGGCCCCGAGACCGGCCTCAAGGACACCGTCCCGCTCAAGCCGGGCGAGACCGTCAAGCTCCAGGCCACCTTCACCGGCTACCGCGGCACCTACGTGTACCACTGCCACCTGTTCGACCACGGCGCGATGGGCATGATGGCCAATATGCGCATCTCCTGACCCCGTCCCCCCTGCGTATCCTCACCCCGGCGGCCGATGGGCCCGCCGGGGTGAGCCCGTGTCCGGGCCCGTTGCCCGGGCGGGGTCCAGGTCGTTCGACCGTCCGACGGGACCGGCGGGCGGGCCCGGGGGACGGGAGGGGTCTTCGCCATGCGGATCACGCGCAGGACGGTACTGGGGGCGGCTCCGGCGGGAGCGCTGGCGGCGCTTCTCGGACACCCCCCGGCCGAGGCGGCCCCGGCCCCCGTCCCCGCCCCCGCCCCCGGCCCGGCCCCGGCGCAGCCGGCCGACACGGTGCGGCTGCGGTTCACCCGGACGACCAACGGCGCCGCCACCGCCACCCCCGCCCTGGACCGCGTCATCGCCGAGGTCCAGGGCGTCCTGTGGTCGCTGCCGCGGGACGGCTCACCGGCCACCCGGCTCACCCCGCCCGACCTGGAACCCGGCCGCCCCGTCCTCTCCCCGGACGGCGGCCGGGTCGCCCTGTGCGCCTACCGCGGCGGGAACTTCCACATCTGGGTGATGCGCGCCGACGGCACCGGACTGCGCCGGCTCACCGACGGCCCCTTCGACCACCGCGCCCCCGCCTGGTCGCCCGACGGCCGCACCCTCGCCTTCTGCTCCGAGCGCGGCGGCGACCCCGTGGCGGGCAGCCCCTACCGGATCTGGACCGTGGCCCTCGGCGACGGGGGCCTGCGCCGCCTGACCGGCGTGCCCGGCCAGGACGGGCCGGAACAGGGCGGCGCCTGGGAGGACTTCGACCCCGTCTTCACCCCCGACGGCTCCCGCGTGCTGTTCGTCCGCGCGACACCCGTAGGGGAGGCCCTCACCGGCCGCACCCTCGCCTCCGCGGCCGCCGACGGCAGCGGCCCCGTACGCACCGAGCACACCGCCACCGAAGGCAGCCTGCTGGCCCCCGCCCTCTCCCCGGCCGGGCGCACCGCCTGGCTCTGCGCCACCCCCGGCCCCCGCAAGGCCGAGCACCTGACCCTCTACGCCGACGGCCGGCCCGTCCCGCTCGACGGCGACCTCGCCCCGGCGCCCCCGCGCTGGCTCGGCGAGGACCGGCTGCTGGTCACCCTCGACGGGCGCTTCCGCGCCGTACGCCCCCACCGCGACCGCACCGGCGAGGAGATCCCCCTCGACGCCACCCTGGAGGTCGCCCGCCCCCGCCACCGGGTCAAGGAGTACGTCCTGGAGGCCGAACGTCCCCTGCCCGTCCGCGGGATCCACCTGCCGGCCCTCTCACCCGACGGCCGCAGCGTGGCCTTCGCCGCCCTCGGCGCCCTGTGGACCGCGGACGTCACCGGGGGAGCCCCGCGCCGGATCCTCCAGGCGAAGACCACCGCCTACCCCCAGAACCCGGTGTGGAGCCCGGACGGCCGGGCCCTGCTCTACACCGACGACCGCGACGGGCTCAACACCGTCCGCCGCCGGGAGCTCGCCGACGGCCGGGAGAGCGTCCTGTCCCCGCCCGGCCGGGTCTACGGCTCCCTCTCCCCGGACGGCACCCGCCTCGCCGCCCTCGACCTCTCCGGCCGGCTCTCCGTCCGCGACCTCGCCACCGGTACGGAAACCCCCCTCGTCACCGCCCTCGGCGGCGGCGGACTGCCCAGCCCGCCCAGCTGGTCGCCCGACGGCCGCCACCTCGCCCTCTGCGACCGCAACCGGCTCAGCCGCCGCTTCCGCGAGGGCTACAACCTGATCCGGATCGTCGACACCGCCACCGGCGCCGCCCGCCTGCACGCCCTCGCCCCGCACGCCTCGCTCTCCGACCGCTACGCCTCCGGACCCGTCTGGTCCCCCGACGGCCGCTTCCTGGCCTGCGTCGCCGAGTCCGCCGTGTGGCTGCTGCCCGTCACCCCCGACGGCACCCCCACCGGAGCGGCCCGCCGCCTCACCGACGAGAGCGCCGACCACCCCTCGTGGTCCGGGGACTCCCGCACCCTGCTCTACCAGTCCGCGGGCCGGCTGCGCCTGCTGCCCCTCGACGCCGACGGCCGGCCCGCCGGAGCCCCGCGCACCGTCCCCGTCGCCCTCACCCACCGCCGCCCCGCGCCCGTCGACACCGTCGTCCACGCCGGACTGCTGTGGGACGGCACCGGCACCCCGCCCCGCGCCGACGTCGACGTCCTCGTCAGCGACGGCCGCGTCACCGCCGTCGAACCCCACCGCCCCGGCCGCCGCGCCGCCCGCAGCGTCGACGCCTCGCGGGGCACCGTCCTGCCCGGCCTGTGGGACGCCCACGTCCACCCGTACCCGTACACCTACGGGGCCCGCCAGGGCGTCCTCCACCTCGCCTACGGGGTCACCACCGCCGTCTCCCTCGGCGGCTCCGCCTACGAACAGGCCCGGCTCCGCGAGGACATCCGGGCCGGCCTGCTCGCCGCGCCCCGGCTGCTGGCCGGCGGGGAACTCCTCGACGGCTCCCGCGTCGCCTACAGCATGGGCCGCGCCCACCGCACCGCCGAGGGCTTCACCCGCTCCCTGGCCCGCGCCGCCGCCCTGGACTGGGACTTCGTCAAGACCTACGTCCGCGCCCCCTACGCGGCCATGGAGGAGGCCGCCCGCTTCGCCCACGAACGGCTCGGCGTCCTGTCCGGCTCCCACCTGTGCGCCCCCGGCATCCAGTCCGGCCAGGACCTCACCACCCATCTGATCGCCACCGAACGCGCCGAGTACGGCCACGGAGCCACCCCCGGCGGCCACACCGAGGCGGACACCCTGGAGGTGTACACCCGCGGCCGCTTCGACCTGATCGCCACCCCCTTCACGGCCTTCCCCCTCATCGGAGCCGACCCCTCCCTCGTCGCCGACGCACGCGTCACCGCCCTGATGCCCCCCTGGGACGCCGCCGCCCTCAAGGCCGCGGCCACCCAGCCGCCCACCCCCGAACAACTCGACGCCCTGGAACGGGAAGTCGGCGTCTACCGCGCCGTCCTGGCCGGCGGCGGCCGGGTCGCCCTGGGCACCGACGCCCCCCTCACCCCCGTCGGCCTCCACCTCCACCTCGCCCTGCGGGCCCTGCACCGCTACGGCCTGTCCCCGGCCGAGGCCCTCACCACCGCCACCCGCACCCCGGCCCGCGTCTTCGGCGCCGACGACCGCCTCGGCACGGTCGAACCCGGCAAGTACGCCGACCTCACCCTCGTCGACGGAGACCCCTTCACCGACTTCGACGACCTGGTCCGCGTCCGCGCGGTCCTGCGCGCCGGCACCCTCCACGAACGCGCCGCGCTGGAAGCCGCCTTCCCCGCCCCCGCCCCGGCGGCCACCGCGGCCGCCCCGGCCGCCTGGCACCCCGTCCGGCACCAGATGCAGCGCGACGCCTGCTGCAACACCCCCTCCCGGTACGGGGGTTAACCCCACGGGCGATCACCGGGCCGCCGGATGGGGGCCCGGCCCGGGAACGGCGAGGCTTGCCCCATGACGACGCACCGCACCCAGGCCCTCCTGCTCGCCCTCGCCACCGCGACCGCCCTGACCGCGGCCGCCGCACCCGCCGCCTCCGCGGCCCCGGCGGCGGCCGGCGGCCCCCGCGCCTCCGTACCCCGCCTCGACTGGCACCCCTGCGCCCAGCCCGGCGGCCCCGCCACCCAGGAGTGCGCCGACCTCCCCGTCCCCCTCGACTACGCCGACCCGTCCGGCCCGCACGTCAGCGTGGCCGTCTCCCGCGTCCGCAGCGACCGCCCCGCGGCCCGCCGGGGCACCCTCGTCGTCATCCCCGGCGGCCCCGGCGGCTCCGGAGTCCAGCGCCTGACCCAGAAGGGCGCCGCCCTCCAGAAGGAGCTCGGCGGCGCCTACGACCTCGTCGCCTTCGACCCCCGCGGCGTCGGCGGCAGCACCACCGCGAGCTGCGGCCTCGCCCCCGAGGACCGCTACCTCACCGCCCTGCGCTCCTGGCCCGGCGCGGACGGCGGCGTCACCGGCAACCTCGACCGCTCCCGGCGCGTCGCCGAGGCCTGCGCCGCGAACGGCGGACCCGTCCTGCGCAGCCTCACCACCGCCAACGAGGTCCGCGACATGGACCGGCTCCGCGAGGCCCTGGGCGAGCGCAAGCTCTCCGCCTGGGGCGTCTCGTACGGCACCTACGTGGGCGCCGTGTACGCCCAGACCTACCCCGGCCGCACCGACCGCTGGGTCCTCGACAGCAGCGGCGACCCCGACCCGGCGCGGGTCGCCCGGGGCTGGCTCGCCAACATGGGCAAGGGCGCCGACGACCGCTTCCCCGACTTCGCCGCCTGGGCCGCCCACCCCGACCGGGACGGCGAGGGCCTGCGCCTGGCCGCGCGCCCCGAGGAGGTGGAGCCCCTGGTGCTCTCCCTCGCCGCGGCCCTGGACCGGGACCCGCGCCCGTCCACCACGGAGGGGGTGCCCCTGACCGGCAACGGCCTGCGCCAGGCCCTGCAGAACGCCCTCTACTCGGACGCCGCCTTCCCCGGCCTCGCCCGGCTCCTCCTCGCGCTGCGGGACCCGGGGGCCACCCCCGCGCTCCCGCCCGAACTGGCCCGGCCCCTGCGCGACCAGGACGCCGCGCTGACGGTCGCGGTCATCTGCAACGACGTCGCCTGGCCCCTGCTGCCCGCCGCCGACCAGCAGCGGGCCGTGGACGAGGACCGCACCCGGCACCCCCTGACGGCCGGCATGCCCGTCAACGTCACCCCCTGCTCCTTCTGGAAGACCCCGCCCACCACGCCGCCGACCCGGATCACCGACCGCGGCCCGTCGAACGTCCTCATGATCCAGAGCCGCAGGGACCCCTCCACCCCGCACTCCGAGAGCCTGAAGATGCGCCGGGCCCTGGGCGACCGGGCCGTCATGGTCACGGTGGAGCACGGCGGACACGGCATGTACCTCGGCAACGGCAACGCCTGCGGGGACCGCGCCGTCACCCGCTTCCTGACCACCGGGGCCCGCCCCGCCCGGGACACCGACTGCCCGAACTGACCCCGGTTCCGGCCCGGCGCGGGGGACGGTGGTTGACTGGCCGCATGCCGCTCGACTCCTACGGCGTGCTGTCAGGGACGCTGCACCGCCACTTCCGCGACCGGCCCGGCAGCACGGGCAGCCGGTCCCGCGTCCACCTCGAGGTCGACGCGCCCGCCGGGCGCTACCGGTGCGCCGTCGACGTGGCCGGCCCACCGTCCGCAGGCGGCGTCCGGTGGAAGGTGTTCGTCCTGGCCGCCTCGATCCTGGAGCCGGTGCCGGCCATGGGCCCCGGCTACCACGAGCTCTCCATGTCGCGCGGCTCCGGCGCCCTCGACCTCCAGCGCCACCCGGCCCTCGCGGACCGCCGGGCCCGCCTGTTCCGCAGCCGTCCGCCCGCCTGGCTCCAGGGCCTCCGGGACCGGCTGCACCCGCCGCGCCCGTGGGTCGCGGGCTCCCCCCTCGACGCCGCCGAGGCCCTGGAGTCCGTCCTGGTGCCCGGCCGTGAGGTGCTGGTCTTCGGCGCGCCCGTCGACCAGGGCCTGGGGATGCGCGACGTCCACCAGAACCAGGGCGCCCCCGCCGGCAGCCGGTGGTGGCCCGAGAACGGCACCTGGCAGGACGGGGCCGTCCTCACCCGGCGCCCGGACGGCCGGTACGACGTCTTCCTGAGCAGGTTCTCCGGCCAGGCGGACCACACCGACGCCGACGGCCGCCCCGTGACGGGCCCCTGACGGACGGTCAGGCGGGCAGTTCCCCGATGCCGGGGAGCAGCCCCGCGAAGGGGTCCGCGGCCAGCCGGCGCAGCGCGGGCAACTGCCCGTACAGGGCGGTCCCGGGGCATTCGGTGGCGAACGCGTCGCGGTGGCCGGAGATCCGCTCCACGGTCACCCGCTCACCGCGCCGGAAGCGGCCGTTGCCGACGGAGGAGGTCAGGGTCACCGTGCCGGACGGGTCGTGCCCGTACCGGCGCAGGGCCCAGCCCGCGAGCCGGGCGACGGCCTCGACGGCGGCGTCCGGGGCCTCCTCGTCCGTGTAGCGGCCGATCACGGCGACGCCCAGGGTGTCGGTGTTGAAGCCGAGGGTGTGCGCGCCGGTGACGGGCCGGCCGGAGCCGCCCGCCCGGCCCTCGAAGACCGTCCCGCACTTGTCGACCACGTAGTTGTAGCCGAGGTCCTTCCAGCCGTTGACCCGCTCGTGGAGGGCCTGGAGCCCGCGCACGATCGCGGGGGAGTCGGCGCAGTCGTAGGCGTTGGTCTGGGCGGTGTGGTGGACGAACACGGCCTCGACCTCCCGGCCGTACACCACCGGGCCGCCGTCGCCCGGCGCCGCGCCCCAGTCGGCGCGGGACACGACGTCCGGACGGCGCGTGAGGGCCCCGGCCCCCTCGTACACGGCCGTCACGGGCCCGGCCGCCGGGGCGCCGGCACGGGGCCGGGCCGAGGGGCCGGCGCCGGGGTCGACCAGGTCCAGGCGCACTCCGGGCTCCAGGGCGGCGTCGGCGCCGGCGGCCCGTACCTCGACCCCGGCGGAGGGCCCGGCCCACCAGGGCTCCCCGGGCTCCAGCACGGTCCAGGGGGACCAGGCGCCGGAGGAGCGGGACCTGGTCCTGACCCGGTACCCGGCGGGGGCGGGGGGCCGGCCCGCCGGTCCGGTGACGGCCAGCATGCTGAAGTCCGGGGTGCGCGCGGTCCTCCGGCGGGGGGCCGCGGGGGGTGGGGGGCGGGTGAGGGCCCGGGGGGCGGGGGGGGGAGGGGCGGGGGGCTGGTCCCCGGTCGCGGCCGTGG
>NZ_JBHVUQ010000181.1:0-14719 GCF_042884105.1 Streptomyces sp. NPDC058157 | reverse complement strand
GTGCGGACCGGGCCGATCGCCAGGGGATCGGCCTCGACGGTCGCGCCGAAGCCCTCCCGGCCGGGCTGCTCGACGTAACCGTTGCCGTGATGTGAAAGTGCCGTCATCCGGGCGAGGTTAGCGGGTGCGTGGGCCCGGGAGGGGGAGGAGGGCGGCGGGGCGGGCCGCCGCCGGCCCTTGCGACCGGCGGCGCCTCGGCCCCGCGGGCCGCCCGCTCCGGCAGGATGGCTGCATGGAACGAGTGCTGGGAATCGGCGGCTATTTCATCCGGGCGAGCGACCCGACGGCCCTGACCGCGTGGTACCGCGACTGCCTGGGCCTGGACCTCGACGGACACGGCCTGTGGCGTCCGGAGTCCGGGCCGACGGTGTTCGCGGCCTTCGAACCCGACACGGAGTACTTCGGCTCCCGCGGCCAGCAGGTCATGCTCAACTTCCGCGTCCGCGACCTGGACGCGATGCTCGCGCAGCTGCGGGCGAAGGGCGCCGACGTGGCGGGTGAGCCCCAGGAAATGCAGGGAGTGGGCCGCTTCGCCTGGGTCACCGACCCGGAGGGCAACCGCGTGGAACTGTGGCAGCCCGCCTGAGCCCCTCCCTATGCCCGCCTTAAGCGGAGCTTAGGGTTCTCGTATCGCGCCTCGAAACGAACGAATGTCCGTTTCGGGGCGGCTAGCGTGCTGCCGCACCCCAACTCCCCAGTACGCAGAGGCAGGCACGCCATGGGCAGCACCACCCGTCACCGTCGCAGGGCCGGCGGCAAGGCCAAGGCCGTGGGCGCGATCGTGGTGGCGGCGGTGATCGGTGGCGCGGCCTTCGCGTTCAGCGGGACCGCGCAGGCCACCGCCGTCGGCGCCGTGTACACCACCTCCAGCTCCTGGAGCGGTGGGTACACCGGCCAGTACGTCATCACCAACGGCACCGGCCGCACCCAGTCGGACTGGACCCTGCGGTTCGACCTGCCGCCCGGTACGCGGATCGACTCCCTGTGGAACGGCACCCACACCGTCGACGGGCAGCACGTCACCGTGAAGCCCGCCGGCTGGAACCGGGAGCTCGCGCCCGGAGCCTCCGTCACCGTCGGCTTCGTCGCGAGCGGCAGCGGCGCCCCCGCGGCGCCCAAGGGATGCCTGATCAACGGGGTCAAGTGCTCCGTCGACCAGAGCGCGACCCCGCAGCCCAGCGGCCGGCCCACCACCGCGCCCACCCCCGCCCCGACCGCCACGAAGCCCCCCGCGGACCCGACGGCCACGGCCTCGCCGACGACCGCCGCCCCCACCGCCCGGCCCACCGCGACCGCCCCGGCCCCCAAGCCCGGCGGCGGCGCGGCGCGCTTCGCGCCGTACGTCGACACCTCCCTCTACCCCGCCTACGACCTCCTCGACACCGCGACGAGCACCGGCGTGCGGGAGTTCCACCTCGCCTTCGTCACCGCGGGCGCCGGGTGCACCCCGCTGTGGGGCGGGGTCACCGACCTGGCGGCCGACAAGGTGGCGGCGCAGATCGGCGCGCTGCGCGCCCGGGGCGGCGACGTACGGGTGTCCTTCGGCGGGGCCGCCGGCCGCGAACTGGCGCTGAACTGCGCGAGCGCCGACGAACTGGCGGCCGCCTACGGGAAGGTGGTGGACCAGTACCGGCTGACCAAGGTCGACTTCGACATCGAGGGCGCGGCCCTGCCGGACACCGCCGCCAACTCCCGCCGCGCGCAGGCCATAGCCCGGCTGCAGCAGTCCCACCCGGGCCTGGACGTGGCGTTCACCCTGCCCGTGATGCCGGAGGGGCTGACCCAGCCGGGCGTCGCCCTGCTCGCCGACGCCCGCCGGAACGGGGCGCGGATCGACTCCGTCAACATCATGGCGATGGACTACGGCCCGGCGTACGGCGGGGACATGGGGCAGTACGCCATCCAGGCCGCGACGGCCACGCAGGCCCAGCTCAAGGGGGTGCTCGGGCTGTCCGACCAGGCGGCCTGGAAGGCCCTGGCCGTCACCCCGATGATCGGCGTCAACGACGTCGCGTCGGAGGTCTTCTCCGTCTCCGACGCGACGCAGCTCGTGGAGTTCGCCTCGGCGAAGGGCATCGGACGGCTGGCCATGTGGTCCGCGGCCCGCGACGCGCAGTGCCCGGCGGGCGCGCTGAACCACGCGGAACCCACGTGCAGTTCGGTCCTCCAGCAGCCGCTGGCCTTCACCCGCGCCTTCGGCGCCCTGCGTTAGCGCGGGGCGGGGCCGCCGGAGGCGCGGAGCACCTCCAGTACCTGCGCGGTGATCGCGGCCTCGTTCCGTTCGAACTCCGGCCCGGTCAGCCGGTCCGGCTCGGCCGGCAGCCCGGTCAGGACGGGGGTGTGCAGGTGGCCGCCGGGCAGGGCCGGGCGCAGTTCCAGCCGGAGCCGGTTGGAGCGGTAGGCGACCTCGTTGGAGAGGTAGCCGCCACCCCCGCCCGCGACGGCGCGGGAGCCCGGGGTGGGTCCGTCCTCGCGGTCCACCGGGTCGGCCTGCCCGGCAGGTATCTCGGTGACGGTGGTGTTGAGCCGCACGGGATAGGGCGTCTGGACGGCGGTCATGGCGTCCGTGGGCAGGCTGGTGCGCAGGAACTCCGCCCCGGGGCCCAGGCCCGGCGCGGTGGCGGGGTGCTCGCGCGTACCGCCCGCCAGGGCGCCGACGTTGTCGGGGTAGGGGTCGGCCGAGCGGTTGCGGCCGGCCCAGGCCTCCAGGGTGAACAGGCCGGGGTAGCCCTGGCTGATGCTGGTGATCATGTCGGCGGAGCGCGGGCCCGCCGCCAGCCGGGGCCCGTAGGCCCGCTCCACGATCCCGGCGTCGAAGTCGGCGTAGCGGACCGGGAGGACGACGGCCCGGATCTCGGCGGTGGTGCCGTCGGACAGGGTGATCCGGCGGCCGTTGAGCTGGAGCGCGGCCGAGCCGGAGGGGTTGGCCCGGCGCAGTTCGGCGTCCAGGCCGAAGGGGTCGAAGCCGCTGACGAAGATGCGCCGGACGCCCCGGGTGCCGCGGAACTCGTTGTCGGTCAGCCCCCGCGAGGCGTCCTCGAACCGGGCCCTGAGCGCGGCCCGGTCCACCGTGAAGGCGGGCCTCCAGGCGTCGAGTTGCGCGGTCATCGCGAGCCGGGTCCAGTACAGCGGCCGGTCGTCCCGGTCCGGCAGGTCACCGCCCGGCCGGCGCCCCTGCGCCCGGTTCACCGCGGCCTGCCACAGGGCTTCGCCCCAGGCGTCGAGCAGCCGCTCCGCCCCGGCGGCGTCGCGTACGCCGCACAGCGCGGCCGGGAAGCGGCGTACGAAGCCGTCGAGTCCGGCCCGCCCGGGGAAGGCGGCCGCCCGGGGGTCGGACAGCCGGCCCTGTTCGGCATCGGGCGTGGCGGGGGTCCGCACGCCGGCGGGGCAGGCGGGTGCGGAGTCCGCGTGGGCGGTGGCGGCCGGGAGGAGGGCGGTGATCCCGAGGAGGGCGGCGGCGAGGGCCGTACGGCGTAAGAGCATCATGCCGTGTGACATTACATAGAGGGTGCCTGCTCCGGGAGGCGACTTCCGGGCGGCGGTACGGCGAGGCCCCGGCCGGGAGCGGCCGGGGCCCGGGAGCGGCGGAACCGGGGATGTGCCGGCCCGGATCAGTCCGTCTGCGGCCACTCCCAGCCCAGCTGGAGGAACAGGCCCAGCCGGTCGCTGACCCCGCGGATCTGCGAGATCTTTCCCCCGTCCAGGGTGAACCACCAGATGGCCTCGTTCTCGAAGGACCGGCCGGTCGGCTCCGGCATGCGCGGGTGGCTGCCGCCGTGCGTGCCGGACTGGACCGTGCGCGCGACCACGCGGTCGCCCTCCGCGACCAGTTCCTCCACCCGCACGGTCAGCGGATCGAAGGCCGCCAGCTGCTGGCGCAGCCCCTCGAAGGCCGCGCCCGGCTCGTCGGGTTCGCCGTGGATGATCTGGTTGTGGTCGACCACGTCCTCGGCCATGTACTGCGGCAGGTCCGCGGTACGCCGTTCGTTGACGGCGGTGAAGAACCCGAGCACGGCCCGCCTGTTGTCGTCCTGCACGCCCATGACGCGCACCCCCTTGTCGATCATGATGTGGATCAAGTCGCGGTGAGCTTAGGCGTGTCGGGTATGCGGACGGTCAAGCCCGTTTCAACTGCCGTCAAATTCCCGCCTGATCGGCGATTTCTGCTCGGTGCGCCCCCGGTGGCCAGTGCGCCGCCCAGCCCTCGGCTGCCTCCAGCTGCGCGGCCAGCGACAGCAGCCGGGGCTCGGAATGCGCCGGGCCCAGCAGCTGCGCGCCGAGCGGCAGCCCCTGCGGGGTGAAACCCGCCGGGACGCTGACGCCCGGCCACCCCAGGACGTTCCACGTCCAGGCGTACGGGCAGGCCGCGATCATCGCCCGGTCCGTGGCCGGCCCGCCCAGCCCCGCCAGCGCCCCGATCCGCAGCGGCCCGGTGGCCGTCGTCGGAGTCAGCAGCACGTCGAAGCGGCCGAACAGCTCCCCGACCCGGCGGCGCAGCGCCCCCTCCGCCCGCCGCGACAGGCGCAGCGCCGCCCCGCCCAGCAACCGGCCCGTACGCGCCGCCCCGTGGGTCCGCGGGTCCAGCAGCCCGGGGTCGGGTGCCCGCGCCGCCAGCTCCCGTACGCCGGCCGTCGCGCGGGGGGCGAAGGTGAGGCCGATCGGGCCGTAGCGGGGGTCCTCCGGGACCACCTCGTGCCCCAGCGCCTCCAGCCGCCCGGCCAGCCGCTCCACCGCCGAACGCACCACGGGGTCGCAGGACTTGCCCGTGGTCGCGGTGAAGGCCGTCGCGAAGGACAGAGCGATCCGCAGCCGGCCGGGCACCCGCGTGGCGGCCTCGGACGCCGGCACCGGGGCGGGGCGGTGCAGGTCCCCGGGGGCCGGGCCGCTCGCCGCGTCCAGCAGCAGCGCGGCGTCCGCCACCGTGCGGGCCAGCACGCCGTTGACCGTGAGGCCGTGGAAGGCCTCCGGCTCCGGCCAGGTGGAGATCCGCCCCCGCTGGGGCTTGACCCCCACCAGGTGCGTCCACGCCGCCGGGATGCGCACCGACCCCGCCCCGTCGGACCCCAGCGCCGCGGGCACCAGCCCCGCCGCCACGGCCGCCGCCGACCCTCCGGAGGAGCCGCCCGGGGTGTACTCCGTGTCCCACGGATTGCGGGTCGCGCCGAAGGCGGGCCCCTCGGTGAAGGGCCACTGGCCCAGTTCGGGCGTCTGCGTCTTGCCCACCACGACCGCCCCCGCCGCGCGCAGCCGGCGCACCGCCTCGCTGTCGGCCGGCTTCGGCGGGAAGTCCCCGGCGCACCCGAACGCCGTCGGTTCCCCGGCCACGTCCATGTCGTCCTTGACCGCGACGGGCACCCCCAGCAGCGGCAGCCGCTCGCCCCGAGCCAGCCGCAGGTCGGCGGCTTCCGCCTCGGCCAGGGCCGCCTCGGCTCGGACGATCCGGAAGGCGTTGAGGGAGGGCTGCGCGGCCGTGATCCGGGTGAGCGAGCGCTCCGTCAACTCCCTTGAGGTCACGCGTCCTTCGGCCAGCGCCGCGGCCATCTCCGCGAGCCCTGCGACGGTGTCCGCCATCGACTGCCTCCCCCTACCGATCGGTAATACCGACGGTAAGCGCAAACGGCCCGGCCCGCACCCTCCCGGAGAGCTCCTGCGGGGCACCCGGGGAGGGCCCGGAAAAAATCTTCCTCGGGGATGTCGAGAACGCGGCGCCGGCTCCGTCCCAGGGGTGAACGCGGCCAGAATGGACGCGTCGGACCGGATCGAGGAGAACCGTCATGGCCAAGTACCTGCTGCTGAAGCACTACCGCGGCGCCCCGGCCCCCAGCAACGACGTCCCCATGGACCGCTGGACCCCGCAGGAGGTCTCCGACCACATCCGGTACATGCGCGACTTCGCGGCGAAGCTGGAGCAGACCGGCGAGTTCGTGGACGCCCAGGCCCTGGCGCCGGAGGGCACCTGGGTCCGCTACGACGGCGAGGGGCGCCCGGCCGTCACCGACGGGCCGTTCGCCGAGACCAAGGACCTGATCGCCGGCTGGATGGTGATCGACGTGGACAGCCACGACCGGGCCCTGGAGCTCGCCGCCGAGCTGTCGGCGGCGCCCGGCGCCGGTGGCCGCCCGATCCACGAGTGGCTGGAGCTGCGCCCCTTCATGTCCGAGCCGCCCACGATCACGGACTGACGCCCCCCGATGACCACCCCCGCCCCGACCCCCCGGCCCGCCCCGACCCCGGGCGGGCCCCGGCCCACCACGGCGGCGGGCCCCCCGCGGCACCCGGCCACGGAGCCCGGAACCCCGCCGCACGCCGCCGCCGAGCCGGCCCCCGGGCCTGACCCCGAGGCCGAGTCCGAGGCCCGGCCTCACCGCTCGGGTGAGCCGGGGGCCCGCCCCCACCCCGCGACCGAGTCCGGGCCCCGGCCCCACTGCGGTGGCGAGCCGGGGTCCGGGCCTGCCCCCGTGGCCGGGCCGGGGCCTCGGCCTCGCCGCGCGGGCGCGTCGGAGATCTGGGCCGACCCAGCCATCGAGTCGGGGGCCCGGCCCCACCGCGGTGGCGAGTCGGTCTCCCCGCCCGACGCCGTGGCCGAGGCAGGGACCCCGCCCCGCCCCACGGCCGAGTCCGGGGCCCAGTCCCACCCGGCCGCCGGGGACGCGTCCCTGGCGCACCCCACCGCCGGGGACGCGGCGGCGCTGCCGAGGGCCGTCGGTGAGGCGCTGCTGCGTGAGCTCACCCCGGCCGTGCTCGGCATCCTCGTGCGGCGCGGCGCCGACTTCGCCGCCGCCGAGGACGCCGTGCAGGAAGCCCTTCTCGACGCCCTCCGCGTCTGGCCGGCCGACCCGCCCCGCGACCCGCGGGCCTGGCTCGTCACCGCCGCATGGCGCCGGTTCCTCGACGCCACCCGCGCCGACGCGGCCCGCCGGCGGCGCGAGGACCTGGCCGACCGCGAACCGGAGCCGGGCCCCGCACCCGGCGCCGACGACACCCTCAGCCTCTACTTCCTCTGCGCGCACCCCGCCCTCTCCCCGTCCTCGGCCGTCGCCCTGACGCTGCGCGCCGTCGGCGGCCTCACCACCCGCCAGATCGCCCGCGCCTACCTCGTGCCCGAGGCGACCATGGCCCAGCGCATCAGCCGCGCCAAGCGCACCGTCTCGGGCGTCCGCCTCGACCGGCCCGGCGACGTGGCCACCGTGCTGCGCGTCCTCTACCTCGTCTTCAACGAGGGCTACTCCGGCGACGTCGACCTCGCCGCCGAAGCCATCCGCCTCACCCGCCGGCTCGCCGCCGCCGTCGACCACCCCGAACCGGCCGGACTGCTCGCGCTGATGCTCCTCCACCACGCCCGCCGCACCGCCCGGACCGCCCCCGACGGCAGCCTCGTCCCGCTGGCCGAACAGGACCGCGGCCGCTGGGACACGGAGGCCATCGCCGAGGGCATCGGGATCCTGCACGCCGCGCTGGCCCGCGACCGCCTCGGGGAGTACCAGGCCCAGGCCGCCATCGCCGCCCTGCACGCCGACGCCCCCAGCGCGGCGGAGACCGACTGGCCCCAGATCGTGGAGTGGTACGACGAACTCGTCCGGCTCACCGGCAGCCCCGTCGCCCGCCTCAACCGGGCCGTGGCCGTCGGGGAGGCCGACGGGCCCGAAGCCGGCCTCGCCGCGCTGGCCGGGATCGACCCCGGCCTGCCCCGGTACACCGCCGTCACCGCATGGCTGCACGAACGCACCGGCGACCGCGCCGGCGCCGCCCGGCTCTACGCCGAGGCCGCCCACCAGGCCCCGACCCTGGCCGAGCGCACCCACCTCACCCGACAGGCGGCCCGGCTCAACGCAGGCCGTCCCACCCACGACGCCGGCCCAATCGCGGAGACCGCCGGCCCTTGATCGATTGGCCGGGGCAGGGCCTGCGGAGCACGCTGCGGAGCACGCTCGACCGTAGGGAAGAAGGTGGTCCACGTGGTGCACGTGCACCGGACCGTGGCGCTGTGCGCGGCCGGAAGCGCCATGCTGCTGGGCGCGCTGTCCGGACTCGCGACCCCGCAGGCGCAGGCGCAGGCGTACCCGGCCGACGGCGACCGCGACCGGCGCAGTGCGGCGGTGCTCGGGCAACTGGTGCCCGCCGCCGACGGCCCGGGCTGTGCGGCGGCGGTCGGCCGGCGCGGTGAGGTCGTCTGGGAGGAAGGGAGGGGGAAGGCCGACCTGGCGGACGGGCGCGCCATCACCCCGAAGACCGTCTTCGACCTGGCGTCCAACTCCAAGCAGTTCACCGCGGACGCCGTGCTCCTGCTGGCCGGCCGCCACCAACTCACCCTGAACGACCCCCTGTCCCGCTTCCTCGACCACCCGCCGGCCTGGACCCGTGACGTCACCCTCGGCGACCTCATGCGCCATACCAGCGGCATCCCCGACTACCAGGACCTGCTGGAGGCCGAGGGCGTCAAGGTCACGGACCCGGCCGGCCAACAGGAGGCGCTCACGGCCATCCTCGCCTCACGGCCGCAGGAACCGCCGGGCGGGCACTTCTCCTACTCCAACTCCAACTACGTCCTGCTGGCCCATGTCGTGGAGAAGGTCACGGGCAAGCCGTTCCCGGCCTTCCTCCAGGAGGAGTTCTTCACCCCGCTGCGGCTGGACATGACGGTCTCCCCGGCCGCGGACCTCCCCGGCAAGGCGAAGTCCTACGACGAGAAGGACGGCAAGTACACCGTGAACTCCTCCCCCTGGAAGCAGTACGGCGACGGGGCCGTGCAGGGCACCCCTGGGGAACTCGTCCGCTGGGCCGACAACTATCGCACCGGTCGCGTCGGCGGGAAGCGACTGCTGGACGGGGTCACCCGAGGGGCGGTCGACGTCGGCGACGCCCTGAGCGGGCGGGGGATCGAGGCGGGCCGCTACGGGGCCGGGATCCTCGTCCTTCCCGACCAGAGCCTGGTGCACCGCGGCGACTGGGAGCAGTTCCACAGCACCTTCGAGGTGAGCCCGGACCGCAACACCGCGGTCGCGGTGGTCTGCAACGCGGAAGCGCCCGACAGCTTCCGCGCCGCGAACCGGCTCATGGACATCTGGTCCCGATGACGGGTCAGCCGGCTCCCGCCCCCGCCACCTTCCCGTACTCCCCGTAAGCGGGCAGGACGAGGGCCGAATGGGCCGGGCGCGGGGTGTCGGCGGGTAGGGCGGACAGGGTGCGCAGGGTCTCGTCGCGCCGGCGCAGGGCTTCCTCCGTGCGCGGGAAGAGGGCCGCGTCCCCCTCGCCCACCAGATCCTGATCGGCCGTCACGAACGGCCGCGCCAGCCGCTCGTACGCCGCGAACGCCTCCCGGTGACCGGGGTGCGCGGCCAGTTCGCCCGCCAGCAGGTAGGCGCCGACCAGGGCGAGGCTGGTGCCCTGCCCGGTGAGGAACGACGGCGCGTACGCGGCGTCGCCGACCAGCGCCACGCGCCCGGCGGACCAGCGCGGCATGCGGATCTGACTGACCACGTCGAAGAACAGGTCGTCGGCGCAGCGCATCGCCGCGACCAGCCGCGGGACCTCCCACTGCCGGTCCCGGAAGGTCTCCGCGACCAGCTCGCGCTGCGCCCCGGGGGAGCGGAAGGCCGCGAAGGGCGGTTCGGGACGGGCGAAGTCGAGGAAGCCGTGGACGTGTTCACCGGCGCCGACGGCGTAGAGGACGGCGGACCGGCCCGGGGCGTTCCACACCAACCCCTCGTGCGCGAGCCCGAGATGGTTGGGCAGGGTGAACCCGGCGAAGCAGTGGCCGAGGTAGTGGTGGAAGGGCTCCTCGGGGCCGAAGGCCAGGTGGCGGGTGTGCGAGTGGAGTCCGTCGGCGCCGACGACGAGGTCGAACTCGCGGCGCGCACCGCTGCGGAAGGTGACCTCGACGTGGTCAGGCCGGTCGTCGAGCGCGGCGACGGAGTCGTCGAAGACGAACGCGACGTCGTCGCGGACCGCGTCGTGGAGCAGCGCGGTCAGCTCCCCGCGGGGGACTTCGAGGTCGTCGCGGGTCCCGCCGACCAGGGCCTCGGGGCGCAGCGCGGCCACGGGGGAGCCGTCGGTGGAGAGGAAGGTGATGCGGCGGGTGCTGATGTGGGCCCGCCGCAGCTGCGGCAGCAGCCCCATGCGGCGGACGACCTCCACGGCGGTGCCGCGGACGTCGACGGGGTATCCGCCGCCCCGCACGGCGCCCGCCTTCTCGACGACGGTCACGTCGAACCCGTGGCGGTGCAGCCAGAACGCGAGGGCGGGGCCGGCTATGCCGGCACCGGAGACGAGGACGCGGCGGTGGCGGGGGAGAGGGCGGGGTAACCCGGTCATAGGAGGCTCCTTTTCCGGCCATGCGACCGCAGCCAGATGCGTACCTTGGGTATCTTTATTTCGGGCGCGATCTAGCGGTCGGACACCGGCGCCCGACGGAAAGCATATACCTAACTTAGGTATCTATCGAGGGTGGGATGGACGTCAATCCGCGCGCACGCGCCTCCTCCGACGCCGCGGAGACCGGCGGGGGCGGCGAGCTCGACCTGATGGTCCTGCTCCCGCGCCTGGCCCGGCTCGGTACCGCGATCAACCGCGGGAACCTGGTCGAACGCGCCTTGGAACGGGCCGGAACCGGGCTGGACCGGCCCGCCGTGAACGTCCTGGTCCAGCTGCGCATGGCGGACGCACCGCTGCGGGTGGGCGAGATCGCGCACCGCATGCAGGTCGTCGGCCCGCACGTCACCCGGCAGGTCAACGAACTGGAGCGGCGCCTGCTGGTGCGCCGCGTCGTCGACCCGGACGACCAGCGGGCCCGGCTGATCGAACCGACCCCCGAGGGAACGGCCTGCGCAGACCGCTACCTGAAGGCGGTCTTCGGCTTCTTCGACCGCGCCCTCGCCGACTGGTCCGCCGAGGACCGCCGCGCCCTGGGCTCGCTCCTGGGCCGTTTCACGGACGACCTCACCGCCCACCTGGCGGCCGAATGACCGCCACGGCCCGTCCGCTGCACCTCGACCGCACCCTCGACCAACTCGACCCGCCCCACTGGCCGCCACCGGCTCCCGACGCGACCGCACTGGTCCGCAAGGTGCACGGGCTGCGGCGCGTTCCGCTGGGCCGGCTCGGTCCGGCGGACCTGCGCACCCTCGTCTCCCAGCAGGTGGCGCTGCCCTACGTCCTTCCGCTCGCGGTGCGCCTGCTGCTGGAGGAGCCGCTGCTCGACGCCTACTTCTACGAGGGCGACCTGCTCCTCGCCACCACGGGCGTCCCCGCGGCCGCCTGGTCCCTGTTCCCGGACCTCGGCGCGCGGTTGCGCGCCGCGGTCGCGGAACTGCCGCAGCAGGCGCTAGACGCCCTGCCCCGCGGCGCCGCCGGGGAGCTCGCCCGCTTCGTCGCGGGGCGCGAAGGGTGACGGGGCGTGCCCGGGTCAGTGGATCCAGCCCTCCAGGGAGGTCATGAACCCCTCGAAGTCGTCGCGGTGGATGGTGTGTCCGGCCCCCGTGACGGTACGGACCTCGAAGCCGCGCTCGCGGAGGACGGCCGCGCGTTCGGGGGAGATCAGGAAGCTGGGGTCGGCCAGTTGGACCAGTGAGGGCACCGCCGGCGCCTTCGGCAGGAGGTCGCGGCCGGTGAGCGGGGCGAGGCTCAGGGCGGTGGCCTCGTCCCACAGGTCCAGCGTCGCCCGCTCGACGTCCACGTCCGCCTCCTCCCAGCGCGGGTTCATCGCCCGGATGTCCTCCCTGCTCGCCGACTTGAACTGTGCGAACACCTCCGGCCCGAAGCCCGGTCCGGGCGCGGCCAGATGCCAGGCGGGGTCCGAGTACACCGCGCGCCGCGGCCTCAGCCGGTCCACCGCCAGGGAAAGGGTCAGGCCGCCCAGCGAATGACCGATCGCCAACTCGGCCCCGGCGGGCAGGGTTTCGACGAGGTCGTCCGCGAAGAGTTCGGGGGTGTAGGGCCCCCGCCCGCTGGCCCCGTGGCCGCGCAGGTCGACCGCGAGCACCCGGTAGCCCGCCTCGGCGAGGGCCGGGCCGACCCGGCGCCAGGTGCGGTGGTCGGCCATGATGCCGTGGACGAGGAGGGCGAGGCGGTCGCCCTCGCCCCAGGTGTGGGTGTGCAGCTGCACGACGGTGCCTTTCGTAGCGGGATCGGAATCGGTATCGGCGAAGGGGTTCAGCGGACGCCGCGGATCGGACGCACGGCCAGCGCCCCCGCCACGGCCAGCGCGGCGGCGACGACGAACAGGGCGGTGTAGCCACCGCTCGCCGAGACGACCACCGAGGCGATGAACGGGGCGACGATCTGCGGCCCCGCGTTGGCGACGTTCAGCACGCCCATGTCCCGCGCGACGTCCTCGGCCCGCGGCAGGACCATCGTCACGAGTGCCGTGTCCACGGCCATGTAGCAGCCGAACGCCAGCCCGTTGAGCACCGCGAAGACCAGCATCGCGGACCAGCTCGCCGACACGGCGGGCACGGCCAGCGCGACCGCCGACAGCAGCGCCGAGGCGCCGACGAACAGCTTGCGCCGGTCGAGCCGGTCGGACAGCCAGCCGCCCACCACCGTCGAGACGGCCATCGCCACGCTCGTCAGCGGCGTCAGCACCGCCACCGCCGCCTCGGGCTTCATCCCGTCGGGCAGCACGGTGTGGTCCTGCAGCACGTACAACTGGTAGCCGCTCACCGCGAAGTAGCCCAGCACCAGCAGCGCCCGCCCGATGAACGCCCAGCGGAAGTCGTGGTCGCGCAAGGCGCCCGCGAAGGCGGACACCTGCTCCCGGACGGGCAGCGGAGCGCGCGCCGGGAGCCGCCGCTCGCGGGTGCAGCCGGTGAAGACCACCGCGGCGACCGCCACGATCACGCCGAACAGCAGGTACCCGGTGCGGTACTCGTCGGCGAAGGCCGCACCGGCCAGCGCGCCCAGGGCGGACCCGAAGGGCAGGCCGAGCCCCACGGCCGCCGAGGCCCTGCCGCGCGCGGTCACCGGCACCCGGTCGGGGACCACGGAGGTGAGCGCGGCCTGGTAGACGTTCATCACGGCCTGGCCCAGACACCAGGCGAGGGTGATCAGCAGGATCGTGTCGGCGAGCCCGAGCAGCAGCATCGCCGGTACCGCGGCGAGCCCGCCGCCCAGGATCCAGGGGTTGCGGCGGCCGCTGCGGTCGGACAGGGCTCCGGCGACCGGGTTGAAGACGGTGGCGAAGATCGCCGAAACCCCGGCTATCAGGCCGAAGTTGGAGACCTTGTCGGCCGGGTCGACATGCTCGACCTGGAGCGCCAGCAGGACCCCGGCGACGCCGATGTACAGGGCGTACATGGCGGTGTTGGCGACGAGGAGCAGGGGGAGCAGCCCCCGGCCGGGGACTGCCGTGGGGGAGGCGTCGTCGGGGACGGCAGGGGAAAGGGCCACGATGGCCTCCTGGGCGGCGATCGGGGATGGTTACACGTGTAAGTGACTCGTGTAACCACTATGTAGCACGCGTTTCCGGCCAACCGCCAGACCCCGGGCGCGACCGGTCTGGAAAGATGCCACAGGCCATGCCTGACTCAACGAACCCCCCGACCAGCGCCGACGTGGCGCGGCTCGCCGGCGTCTCGCGCGCGACGGTCTCGTACGTCCTCAACAACGCGGAGGCGGTACGGATCAGCGAGCCGACGCGCCGCAAGGTCCGCGCGGCCGCCGAGGAACTGGGCTACGTCCCGCACGCCGCCGCCCGCACCCTGCGCGCCGGGCACACCCGCATCGTGCTGCTGCCCACCTCCCACGTCCCGGCCGGCCCCCTGTACAGCGCCTTCCTGAACGAACTCCAGTGGGCCCTGCGCCGCCTGGACTACACCGTCGTCCAGTACGGCAGCCTCGGGCTGAGCGGGGACGAGGCCGTCCGCGCCTGGGCCGAGCTGCGGCCCGTCGCGGTGATCTCCCTCGGCGAGATCGCCCTCTCCCCGCACAACGTCCACACCCTCAGGCGGGCCGGTGCGCGCGCCGTGCTCACCCTGGGCCCGGAACGGGTGGCGGGGGCGCACGCGCTGGTCATGGACCAGTCGGAGGTCGGCGCCCGCGCCGCCACCCACCTGGCCGACCGGGGCCGCCGCCGCATCGGGGTGGTGGTCCCGCTGGAACCGGGCCTGGAACTGTTCTCGGGCCCCCGCCTGGCCGGCGCCCGCACGGTGGCCGGCGTGGAGGTCACCCCGCTCGACCTGGCCTACACGGAGGAATCGGCGGCCGCGCTGGCCGCGCGGTGGGGGGAGCTGGGGCTGGACGGGGTCTTCGCGTACAACGACGAGTACGCGGTGCTGCTGCTGCGGGCCCTGCTGGACGCGGGGGTACGGGTGCCGGGGGACGTCGCCGTGATGGGGGCCGACGACCTGCTGATCGCACGGCTGGTCCGGCCACGGCTGAGCTCGGTGCGGATCGAGATGCCGAGCGGGGAGGTCCTGGCGGGGCTGGTGGACCGGGCCGTACGGGTGCCTTCGGCGATGGCCGAGCGGTACGACCTGATGGGGGCGGTGGCGGTCCCCCGCGAGTCGACCTGACGGGGCCCGCGCCTCAATCTCCCCCAGCTACCGCTGGGAGGTGCCCCCAAGCGGGGCTGGATTTTCGCCGGCCCGGCCCGGGACCCGGCGCCGGCGGGGCTGGGGTTCGGCAACGCAGCCCGTTCGCCTGCGGACCGCGTCCTGGGGGCCAGCCCCCAGACCCCCGCGCCTCAATCGCCGGCGAGGCTGGATTTAGCCGGCCGGGACCAGAC
>NZ_JBHVUQ010000180.1:4994-14749 GCF_042884105.1 Streptomyces sp. NPDC058157 | reverse complement strand
GCCCTGGAGTGGACCAAGCGGTTCCTCGAGACCCATCCGGCCTCGTGGCACGTGGGCGCCGAGGTCCGCGAGATCCAGGAGATGTAGTGACCACGGCCGGGGCGGTCGAGACGGTGTTCAGGATGGAGTCGGCGAGGATCATCGCCGGCGTCACCCGGATCGTGCGGGACGTCGGCATCGCCGAGGAACTCGCGCAGGACGCCCTCGTCGCCGCCCTGGAGCAGTGGCCCGCCTCCGGGATCCCCGACCGGCCCGGTGCCTGGCTCATGGCCACCGCCCGGCACCGGGCCGTCGACCTCGTGCGCCGCAGGGAGACCTACGCCCGCAAGCTCGCCGAGGTCGGCCGGGCCCTGGAGGACGTGCCCCCGCCCGCCGAGCCCGCCGAGCCGGACGACATCGACGACGACCTGCTCCGGCTGGTGTTCACCGCCTGCCATCCGGTCCTGTCCACCGACGCCCGGATCGCGCTCACCCTGCGCCTGGTGGGCGGGCTCACCACCCAGGAGATCGCCCGCGCCTATCTGGCCCCCGAGCCCACCGTCGCCCAGCGCGTCGTCCGCGCCAAACGCACCCTGGCCAGGGCCGGGGTGCCCTTCGAGGTGCCCTACGGCGCCGACCGCGCCCAGCGCCTCGCCTCCGTCCTCGAGGTCATCTACCTGATCTTCAACGAGGGCTACGCGGCCACCGCCGGCGACGACCTCCTGCGGCCCGCCCTCTGCGAGGACGCGCTGCGCCTGGCCCGGCAGCTGGCCGCCCTGATGCCGGACGAGCCCGAGGTGTACGGGCTCGCCGCCCTGCTGGAGTTCCAGGCCTCCCGCACCGCCACCCGCACCGGCCCCGACGGCGCACCGGTCCTGCTCGCCGACCAGAACCGCGCCCGGTGGAACCGGCTCCTCATCCGGCGCGGGGCCGACGCCCTGCAGCGCGCCGGCAGCGGCCCCTACGCCCTCCAGGCCGCCATCGCCGGCTGCCACGCGGCCGCCGTCCGCTACGAGGACACCGACTGGACGGCCATCGCCACCCTCTACGGGCGCCTCGTGCTGCTGCTGCCCTCCCCGGTGGTCGAGCTCAACCGGGCCGTCGCCGTGTCCATGGCCGACGGCCCCGCGGCGGCCCTGCCGCTGGTCGACGCCCTCGCCGCGGAACCCGCCCTGCGCTCCTACCACCTGCTGCCGAGCGTACGGGGGGACCTGCTGGAGCGGCTCGGGCGCGCGGCCGAGGCCCGCGCCGAGTTCGAGAGGGCGGCCTCCCTCACCCGCAACACCCGCGAACGGGAACTGCTCCTCGGCCGGGCCGCCGCCCTCCTCAGCCCCTGACCCGCGCCGCCCGGGGGTCCGGCTCCGGGCGCCGCGGCGCCGTCAGCCCCACCGGCCTGCGGAAGCCGCCCGTGCGGGCCACGCACTGCACCGTCCGGCGCAGCGCCTCCTGGAAGTCGTCCATCGTCCGGCGCGCGGCCGGGGTGTCCACGTACAGGGAGTTCATGTGCAGCCCGTCCGCGTCCCGCTGGAACCACGAGCAGGTCCCGTTGCCCGTCGCCGACCACACGTGCGTCGTCGGCCGCCACTCCTCGTGCCGCTCGGCACCCGGGCAGCGGCGCATGTCGATGTACGAGAAGAAGTTCACCGCGTACGGCCAGGACCGCAGGGCGAACTCCTCCGGCGCCAGCAGCTCCCAGGCCCGGACGAAGGGTACGTCCAGGTGCCGCATCATCTCCCGGAACCCCTCCTGGACCCCGGCCGTCACCTGCGCGAAGTCCAGGCCGGGGGAGGCGTCGAACTCGATCGGGAGGGTGTTGACGAACCAGCCCACCGAGTTGGTCCACTTCTCCCGGCCCCGCTCGCTGACCGGCATGAACCCCCGGTACACCCCCGGCCCGCCGGCCTCGCGCAGGCACACGGCGACGGAGGCCAGCAGCCCCATGAACGGCTTCGCCCCGGTCTCCCGGCACACCTTCTCGAACACCTCGGCCTCGGCGGCGTCCAGCAGCCAGGAGGCCTCGTTGACGATCGGGTACATCCGGCCCGGCTCGACGCCCAGGTCCAGCGGGCAGCGGGGGAAGAACTCCCCGCCGCGCCCGATGAAGGACTTCCAGTAGTCCAGCCGCTCGTCGTCCGCGTCGATGGACAGGTAGCGGCGGCGCTGCTCGTCCGCGAAGTCCAGGTAGCTCGGCGCCGGCGGCAGCTCGGGCTCCTCGCCGCGCAGCAGCGCCTCGTAGGAGGTCAGCACCTGGTGGGCGACGACCGGCATCGACATGCCGTCACAGACGATGTGGTCGAACGCCAGGTAGACGGTCGCGGAGTCGGGACGGACCACCGCGCCCATCACGAACAGCGGCCAGGACAGCGTGTCGATGCTCCGCTGGAACCGCTCCGACAGGAACGCCCCCAGCCGCCCGGCCGAACCGTGCGCGGCCACCTCCTCGGCCTCCAGGGCGAGTTCGGCGGCCGGCAGGGGAGCGCAGGACACCTCCCCGGCCAGCCGCAGGAACTCGCACCGCAGCACCTCGTGCCGCTGGACGAAGCCCAGCAGGGCCCGGGCCAGCACGGCCGCGTCGAGGGCGCCGTCGATCTCGAAGGTGACGGCCACGAAGGACGCGACCCGGTCGCCGTCGGCGCGGCTCTCCTCGGCGACGGTGAAGTGCTTGTCCTGATTGAACGAAGCCTTCCGGTCCGCCGTCCCCGGTGCGGTCGTGGAGCGCAACCGCCACTCGACGAGGCGCCCCGGCGCCACCTGGTGCATCTCCAGCGGAAACTGCCGCATTCACGCCATCCCTTCGTCCCCCGAATCAGCCCCGAGCGCCTAACGACACCCGGGCCGCGGAAGTGACGCCCTCACTCCCGCTCCCGTTCCGCAGCCGGGCGGCCGTCCCGTCCGGGAGGTGCCGGGACGCGCCCCAGCCGCTCCCACAGGTCCAGCAGCAGCCGTACGGAGCGCGACCCGCAGGCCAGTTCCCAGGTGCGGCCGTCGCGGGCCCACCGGTCGAGGAGGTGCGCCAGGGCGGAGTCGCAGAAGGTGACGCGGGCCGCGTCGAGGACCAGGAGGCGGGCGCCGAGCGCCGCGCCCTCGTCGAGGAGCGCCCGCAGGGGCAGGCAGCTGTAGTGGTCGAACTCCCCGGCCAGGGTCACGGAGAGGACCCCGCCGCCCAGCCGGGACCGGACGAGGGGCGGCGGCGGCCCGCCCGGGTCCGGCGGTTCGGCGGGGGCGGGCGGGACGGCCGACGGGCCCCGGGACGGGACGCCCCGGGGGACCGGGCGCGCGGGAGCGGCCGGGACCGCGGCCAGGCAGGGCAGGTGGGCGTCTATCGAGTCTATGGGGGTGTTCACGCCCTTCCAACGGGCCCCGCCCCGGGCGGGAACCGGCGCCGGGGCGCACTTCACCCGCGTGGCCGTGGGTCCGCGGCGGGCGGCGGCGGCAGCTGGTGGGAGCGGCGCTGCTCGGGCGTGGGCGGGTGCAGGACGCGCCCCGCCGCCAGGCGCAGCAGCGGCCCGGCGCCGTCCGGGCCCACCGGCGTCCACAGCCGGACCGTGCGGTCGCGCGAGGAGGTGGCGATCCGGCTGCCGTCGGGGGCCCAGGCCACCCCGTTGACCCAGTCGGCGTGCAGTCCGACGACGGCGACGGGCGCGGCCGCCGCCGGGTCCCACAGCCGCAGCGTCCGGTCCCGGGAGACGGAGGCCAGCCGGGTGCCGTCCGGGGACCAGGCCAGGTCCTGGACCCGGTCGTCGTGCCCGGCCAGCACGGCGAGGGCCGCGGCCGGTCCCTCCGCGTCCGCGTCCCACAGCCGGACGGTGCGGTCCCGGGAGCCGGTGGCCAGCACGCGCCCGTCCGGCGACCAGTCCACCTCCCAGACCTGGTCCTCGTGCCCCTCCAGGGTGCGCAGCCGTTCGCCCGTCGCGGTGTCCCAGACGACGACCGTGCGGTCCGTCCCGCAGGTGGCCAGCCGGCGGCCGTCCGGCGACCAGGTGGAGCCCGTCACCCAGTCCCCGTGCCCGCGCAGGACCAGGACCGGCCCCCGGCCGGCGGCGTCCCGCAGGTGGACGAGGCCGTCGCGTCCGCCCGTCGCCAGCCGGGTGCCGTCCGGGGACCAGGTCACCGTCGACACCTCCGCGCCGTGGGCGCCCGGCAGTTCGGCGGACCGGGTCCCGTCGGGCAGCCAGAGCACGGCCGTGCCGTCGCGGCGGCCCACGGCGAGCCGCGAGCCGTCGGGGGACCAGGCGAGGTCCCCGCACTGCCCCGCCGCCAGGACGCGCGGCGGCCCGTACCGCGGTGCGGGCCACAGCCGTACGGTGCCGTCCTCCGACGCACTGGCCACCCGCGCCCCGTCCGGCGACCAGGCGAGCTGCCACACCGACTCGGTGTGCCCGCGCAGCACGTTCGGCGGCGCGGCGGTGTCCCAGACGGCCAGCCTCCGGTCCCGCGAGGCGGTGGCCAGCCGCCGCCCGTCGGGGGCCCAGGCGACCGCGCGTACGGAGTCCAGGTGCCCGGTGAGCCAGAGCGCCGAGCCCTCCCCGTCGGCCGGGGTCCCGTCCCGCAGGTCCCAGATCCGGACGTTGCGGTGCCGGTCGCCGGCGGCGAGCCGGGTCCCGTCCGGGGACCAGGCCAGGCAGTCGATCCGGTCCATGCTCGACAGGGAGCGCACCGCCCGACCCGTGGCCGGGTCGCGGAGCACCACCGTGCGGTCGGCGCGGGCGGAGGCCAGCAGGGCCCCGTCGGGGGACCAGGCCAGGGCCGTCACCCCGCCCTCGTGCGCGGGGCCGGCCGGCACGGGCTCCCCGCCCGCCGCCCGCCAGATCCGTACGGCGCCGTCCTCCCCGGCGGCGGCGATCCGGTCGCCGTCGGGGGACCAGGCCGCGCTCCACAGCATCCCGGCCGCCGGGGCCCGCAGCGATCCGGCCGGGGCGAAGGACGCGGTGTCCCACAGCCGAAGCTCCCCGCCCGCCCCGGCCGACGCCAGCCGGCGGCCGTCCGGGGAGAAGGCGAGGGCGCCGAGCGCCTCCCCGGCTCCGCCCCCGGGGAAGGGCTGCCGCAGGGCGGCCACCCGGCGCCAGGCGGCGGTGTCCCAGACGGTGAGCCGGGCGTCCCGGGTGGCGCAGGCCAGCAGGGCGCCGTCCGGCGACCAGGCCACCGCCCGGGGCCGTTCCCCCGGCACGTCGAGGACGACCGGCTCCGCGCGGCCCCCGTCCGGAGCCCCGTCCGGCCCCCCGTCCGGCCCCCCGTCCGGCTCCCCGTCCGGGCCGTCCGTCCGCCAGACCCGCACCCGGCCGTCCCCCGCGCAGGCGGCGAGCCGCGACCCGTCGGGGGACCAGGCCGCCCCGGTCACCTCCGCCCCGGACTCCCCGTGCGCCGCCCGCAGCAGGGACGCGTCCAGTGCGGTCCGCAGGGCCTGGAGGGCGGCCGGGGTCGGCGCCCACTCCGTGACCGCCGCGAGGGCGACCGCGACGGCCGTCTCCGGTTCGCGGCTCTCCAGCACCCGGGCCGCCACCGCGTCCGCCGTACGCGCCCGGGCCGCGCCGTCCGCCCGCGTGCTGCGCTCCACGTACTCCGCCACCAGCGCCGAGATTTCCAGCCCGGCGGGGGGCCGTGCCCGCCAGGCGCGGGCGGCCGCCAGCCGTTCCCCGGTCAGCAGGAAGGCCTCCCCGCGGCCCGCGAACTCCCACTCCTGGGCCCAGCGTTCCCACTCGCCGCGCCGCCGCAGCTCCTCGACGTGCCCGGCGACGGCCCGCCGCAGGGGCGGCCAGCGGCGCAGCAGCGCCTCGTGCGCCAGGTCGAGGACCCCCGCGTCGGAGGTCAGCAGCCGGCCCGCCACGAAGGCGTCGGCGATCTCCTGCTCGGCGGCGGTCAGTTCGGCGCGCGCGAGCCGGCTGCGGACGGGCTCCTCGCCGCGTACCGTGACCAGCCGCAGCAGGGTCCGCACCACCGGGTCCGGTCCGGGTCCGGAGTCCGCGTCCGGTCCCAGCAGTTCGGCGCGGATCCGGTCGGCCTGCCCGACGAGCGCCCCCGCGACCCCGCCGGCCTCGCGGTAGTGCGCGTACCCGATCACCGACCCGGGGCCGCCCGCCAGGCGGTACAGCTCCTGGAGGGTGTAGGCCAGCAGCGGCAGCGCGTCGCCGCCCCCGCAGTCGTCGACGATCCGCGAGACGAGCCCCGCCTCGAAGGAGACCCCGGCGGCCGCGGCCGGCCGGGCCACGACCTCGTGCAGCGCCTCCCGCTCCAGGGCCCCGATCACCACCGGATCCCGCACCAGGAAGGCGAGTTCCTCCTCCAGGAACCCGGTCAGGAAGTCCGAGCGCAGCGTGCCCACCAGCCAGAGCCGCGGCCGGCCGGCCAGCTCCCGGCGCACCGCGGCGGCGAACGCGGCCCGCTCGCGCGGCCCCGACAGGGTCAGCAGCTCCTCCAGCTGGTCCACCACCAGCACCTGCGGCCGGCCGTCCGCCACGGCCCCGTCCAGGGCCCGCCGCAGCGCGCCCACCGGGTCGGTGCCGGGGGTGATCGCCGGATACGCGGTCCAGCGCGAGCGCCGCCCGGTCAGCGCGGGCAGCAGCCCGGCCCGGACCAGCGAGGACTTGCCGGAGCCGGAGGGCCCGACCACGGTCACGAACCGGTTCGCCCGGGCCGGGGCCGCCGGGTGCAGCCGGGCCACGAGCGCGGCGGTCTCCGGCTCCCGCCCGAAGAAGACGGCCGCGTCCTCCTCCCCGAAGGCCTCCAGGCCCGGGTACGGCGGCTGCCCCGCCGTCCACGCCACGGGGGCCGCCACCGGACGACGCTCCAGCCACCGCAGCCACAGCTGGCCGCCGACCAGGGCGAGGAGCCCGATGCCGACCAGGGGTATGGACCACTGGCGCAGCAGCCGCAGGGGGAACGGCACCTCGCCCTCCACGTTGGTGGCGTAGTTCGTCGCGATCCCGAGCAGGGCGCCCACCAGCATGAGCAGGACGTCGAGGACGAGGGCGAGCGGTCGTCGTTGCATGGGGCCAGAACCTAGCCGCGCGGCCCCCGGGTGGCCAACGAGCCGACCGGCGGGAGGCGTTGTCGGCGCCGCAGGCCGGCCGCTCAGCGCAGGGCGGAGTCCCGCACGCCGATGGCGGCCATCGTGCGCTCGACGGTCTCGCGCTGCTCGCCGACCGGTGCCACGTAGGCGACGGCGGCGCGCGCGGCCTCCTCGCCCAGGGTCCGGGTGATGGCCCAGGCGCCCAGGTACAGCGAGGACATGCACCCGCCCGCCGTGGCGACGTTCCCCTCGACGTGGAAGGGCTCGTCCAGCACGGTGACGCCCATCCGCTCGACGAACGGGCGCGTCGTCAGGTCCGAACAGGCGGGCCGGCCGGCGAGCAGCCCGAGCCGGGCGAGGACCAGCGCGCCGGAGCACTGCGAGCCGATCAGCTGGCGCGAGGGGTCGAGCGGCAGCATCGACAGCAGCCGGTCGTCCGCGATCACGTCACGGGTCTTGATGCCGCTGCCGATCAGGACGACCTCGGCCTCCCGCACGAACTCCATCGGGCGCTGGCCCGTCACCTCGACGCCGTTCATCGACGTGACCACGGGGGTCGGCGTGGTGATGAAGGCCTCCAGGCCGTCGGGCCGGCAACGGTTGACCAGCGCCGAGGCGATGAAGCTGTCGAGCTCGTTGAATCCGTCGAACGTGACCACCGCTACCCGCATCACCACTCCTTGGGGACTGTTCCGCCGGACCTCCATGATCCCGGGCCGCCGAGCGGTCCGTCATGCGATCACGCGCGTCCGGTGGCCTGTTTGCGTCCTTCCGCCCCCCGGTCCGCCACCGGCACCAGCTGGCCGGTGGCGGCGAGCGCGAGCCGGGAGAACAGGGTGCCGGAGAAGCCGAACAGGAGCGCGATGGCCAGGGCGATGGGCCGGGCGGGGGAGCCCCAGGAATTGTCCAGAAACACCCGCCCCAGGAGGTTCAGCTCGGGGTCGGCGAGCATCCGGACCAGCAACAGCCCGGCGGGTGCCGCCAGCGCCCCGCCGACGGGCGCCAGGACGAGGACGCCCCAGGAGGCCGGACGCTGCGCGCGCATGACCCCGACGAGCGGGGACAGGAACCCGCCCAGGCCGCCGAGGAGGAGCGAGAGCCGGTGGTCGAGGACCAGGCCGTTCAGCAGCACCGCCCCGAGGCCGATGAGGGCCAGCCACAGGGCGATGCGCTGGAGTTCGTACTCGCGCTCGAAGGCGCCGTCCTCGCGTTCGGAGAGCCGCTCGGTGACGGCGATCAGCGCGGCCCGTCCGGCCGCCGGGTCACCGGTGGGCGCGGCGAGTTCCCGCGCGAGGGGCTCGTCGGCCGGGTCCCGGCCGTCCTCCAGGCGCAGCCGCAGCGCCCGGGCGCGCAGGGCGGTCTCCTCGGGGTCCTCCAGGCGCAGGAGCTGTGCCTCGGCCTCGTGCAGCACCCGCCAGGCGGAGGCCAGTTTGGACAGCGGGATGGCGACGACCCAGCGCCGGGGCAGCAGCCGCCAGGCCACCTGCCCGTTGCGTTCGAGCCGGTCCAGCCGGTCGGTGACCGCCTTCAGCACGGCCGCCCTGGCGGCGGGGTCCGCCCCGTCCGGGGCCGTCCGGGCCGCGCAGACCCCGGCCCGGACCCGGCAGCCGTGCAGACGGGCCTGGAGCAGCCGGTAGCGCGGGGCCGCGATCAGCCCCCGGCTGGTGATGTAGACGACCACGAGGTAGCAGGCGCAGACCAGCCACAGCGCCCAACGCCCCTCGCCGGCCACGTACGCGACGAACATCCCGGCCCCCTCCGCGACTGCCCCCGGCCGCTCCCATGCTCCTACGCGAGGGGGTCCGCCGTCCCCGGTTCCGCCGGCCCGGGTCCCGCCGTGCGCCCTCCGGCGTCCCCGCTCACCGAGGTGCGCAGCGCCCGTGCCAGGGCCGTCGCGTACGGGTGCGGGGAGCGCCGGGGGACGGCCACGCCGAGGTGGCGGGCCGGACGGGGCGGGGCGAGGGGGACCACCGCCGTACCGGGCGGCGGGGCCAGGGCGATGTGCGGGACGAGCGCCACGCCCACCCCGGCGCCGACCAGGGTCTGGGAGAAGAAGTAGTCGGTGGTGGACGCGGCGATCCGCAGCTCGAACCCGGCCCGGTCCGCGTAGCGGCGCAGGAAGGCCTCCGTCTTCATGCAGCCCAGCACCCAGCGGTCGGCCGCCAGTTCGGCCGGCTCCAGGGCCTCCCGCCCCGCGAGCCGGTGCCCGGCGGGCAGGACGGCGTGGAGCGGGTCCTCCAGCAGCGGCAGCCAGGACAGCCCGGTGCCGGAGGGCAGCGGGCCGTCGAAGTGGTAGGCCAGTGCCAGGTCCGCCGCACCGGCCCGCACCATCGGCAGCGAGGCCTCCGGCTCGGCCTCCAGCACCGTCAGCTCCACCTCCGGATGGGCGCGGACGAAGGCGGACAGGGCCCCCGGCAGCAGGTGGCGGCCGCCGCTGGTGAAGGTGGCGACCGTCAGCCGGGGCCGGTCGGCGGCCAGCCGGTCGATGCGGGCGCGGACCCGGTCCAGTTCGGCGGTGACGGTCTCGGCCGTCTCCACCAGGAGCCGGCCGGCCTCGGTCAGGGTGACCCCGCGGGTGCTGCGCTCGGCCACCGGGTGGCCGAGGCCGCGCTCCAGCGCGGCGATGTGCTGGGAGACCGCCGAGGGGGTCAGCCGCAGGGCCGCGGCGGCCCGGTTGAAGCTGCCGTGGTCCGCCACGGCCCGCAGGACGCGCAGCCGGTGCACATCGATCAAAGGTGTTCCTCGGGCCGGTCGGGGGCGGGCGGCTCTG
>NZ_JBHVUQ010000180.1:0-4984 GCF_042884105.1 Streptomyces sp. NPDC058157 | reverse complement strand
GCGCTCCCCGCCGCCCGGGTGCCGCTCCAGCGGGGCGGTTACCGCCGAGTTGCTCACACTGAACGTGACGCTGCCGGCCCGGTAGCGGTCGTCGGACCACTCGATCGGACGGCCCGTACGCGTGGCCGATACATGACGCTGGCGCAGCAGCGGGCTGCCGCGCCGGACCTCCAGCAGCCGGGCGTCCTCGCTGCCCGCGGGGAGCGCGTCGATCAGGTGCTCGCCGTAGTGGGCCACGACCCCGGAGTCCGCCGCCAGGCCGTCCATCACCGAGCGGCAGTCCTCGGGCATGGCCTCCACCGCCTCCGCGACCCAGTCCGCGTAGGCGGTGCGCTCCACCATCACCGGCTCCCCGTCCAGCAGCCGCAGCCGCAGCACGGCCAGGACCTCCGTGCCCGGCGCCAGCGCGAGGCGCTCCGCCTCCTCGGCCGTGGCGGGGCGCCGGGTCCGCGACAGGAAGCGGCTGCGGGCCTCGTGGCCGATCCCCTCGGCCCACTGGGCGAAGCTGTTCAGCTCGCCGAAGCTGTGCCGGCGCTCGTGCCGCAGGACGATCCTGCGGGCCCCCTGGCTGGAGCCGACCAGCCCGTCGGCGGCCAGGCTCGCCACCGCCTGGCGGACCGTGCCGCGGGAGGCGGCGAAGCGGGCCGCCAGATCGCTCTCCGAGGGCAGCCGCGCGCCCACCGGGTAGGCGCCCGACAGGATCTCCCGGCGCAGCTCCTCCGCGATCTCCAGATACCGGACCGTGCCCATGCCGTTCGCCCCCCGCTCGCCCTGGTGCGGATCCTCCCGCACCGCCACTCATGATCATTCCAACAGGTCCTGTCACGACTTCTTTCGGTCAATCTCGTGTTTTCGTCGAGCCGTGCTCCACGGTCCAGACGCCGTTCACCGCGCGTACAGCCGGCCCGGGCGAACTGGGGCCAACTTGTTCAGACAAGTGATGCCTGACAAGTGATCCCCCCTTCGTCTCCGGGAGAGACCGTGTTCCGTTCCTCCGCCCGTCGCGGTGCGGCCGTACTGCTCAGCGCCGCCGCCGTCGCCACCCTCGGCGCGTGTGGCGCCGCCCCCGACCAGCCCGCCGCCGGCGCCGGTGCCAAGGGCAAGGCCCAGCCGGCCACCGCCGCCTCCGCGGCCGACCTCGGCGGCATGGACGCCCTCGTCGCGGCCGCCGAGAAGGAGGGCCAGCTCAACGTGATCGCCCTGCCGCCGGACTGGGCGAACTACGGCGAGATGCTCAAGGCCTTCCAGGCCAAGTACCCGAAGATCAAGGTCTCCAGCGAGAACCCGGACGCCGCCAGCGCCGACGAGATCGCCGCCGTCAAGTCCCGCAAGGGCCAGAAGCGCGCCCCCGACGTCCTCGACCTCGGCATCGCCTTCGCCCGCAGCGGGGCCGACGAGAACCTCTTCGCCCCCTACAAGGTCACGGCCTGGGACAAGATCCCCGCCGCCCAGAAGGACGCCGACGGCCGCTGGTACAACGACTACGGCGGCTACGTCTCCATCGGCTGCGACGCCGCGAAGATCCCCACCTGCCCGCAGACCTTCGCCGACCTGCTCAAGCCCGAGTACAAGGGCAAGGTCGCCCTCAACGGCAACCCGACCAAGTCCGGCTCGGCCTTCGGCGGCGTCTACGCGGCCGCCCTCGCCAACAAGGGCTCCTTCGCCGACATCCAGCCCGGCATCGACTTCTTCGGGCAGCTGCGCAAGAGCGGCAACTTCATCCCCGTCGAGTCCACCCCGGCCACCGTCGAGAAGGGCGAGACCCCCATCTCGATCGACTGGGACTACCTGAACGCCGGCTACGCCGAGCAGTTCAAGGGCAAGGGCGTCGACTGGAAGACCGTCGTCCCCGCCGACGGCGTCTACGCCCAGTTCTACTCCCAGGCGATCAACAAGGAGGCCCCCAACCCGGCCGCCGCCCGCCTGTGGATGGAGTTCCTCTACAGCACCGAGGGCCAGAACATCTGGCTCAAGGGCCACGCCCGCCCCGTCCTGCTCCCCAACATGACCCAGGACGGCACCGCCGACAAGGACGCCGTCACCAAGCTCCCGCAGGTCCAGGGCACCCCGTCCTTCCCGGCCTCGACCGAGCTCGACAAGGCCAAGGCCGCCCTCGCCGAGAAGTGGGACAAGGCCCTCAGCTGATGTCCGCACCCACCACCACCCCTCACCGTGAGGGGACCGCCGGCGGCACCACCCCCCGCCGCCGGCGGCGCGGCCCGCGCACCTGGCTCGCCGCCCTCCCCCTCCTCGTCTTCACCGGGCTCTGCTTCGGCATCCCGCTCGGCGCCATCGCCTTCGGCGCGGTCACCCGTACCGACCCCGCCACCGGCGCCACCCACGTCACCGGCGAGCACCTGGCCCGCTCCCTCCAGGGCCCCTACCTCACCTCCCTGAGCGGCAGCGTCCAGCTCTCCGCCCTGACGGCCCTGCTCGCCACCCTCCTCGGCGTGCTGATCGCCCAGGCGGTGGTCACCTCCCGCTCCACCGCCCTGCGCTCGGCCGCCCTGACCGCCTCCGGCGTCCTCGCCAACTTCGGCGGGGTACCGCTGGCCTTCGCGTTCATCGCCACCGCCGGCATCTCCGGGGTGGTCACCCAGCTCGCCGACCTCACCGGCCTGGGCTGGGACCTGTACTCCTTCACCGGCCTCACCGTGGTCTACCTGTACTTCCTGATCCCGCTGATGGTGCTGGTCACCGTCCCCGCCCTGGACGGGCTGCGCCCCCAGTGGCGCGAGGCCGCGCAGAACAACGGGGCCACCGGATGGCAGTTCTGGCGCCACGTCGGCCTGCCGGTGCTCGCGCCCTCCCTGCTCGGCGGGTTCGTCCTCCTCTTCGGCACCGCCTTCGCGGCCCACGCCACGGCCGCCGCCCTGGTCGGCGGCTCCGTACCGCTGGTCACCCTGAAGATCGCGGACGCCCTCTCCGGCAACGTGCTGACCGGCCAGGAGAACGTGGCGCTCGCCCTCGGCCTCGACATGATCCTGATCGCCGGCCTGGTCATGGCGGTCTACCTGCCCCTCCAGCGACGGAGCGCCCGATGGCTGCGATGACCGAGACCGCCGAGACCGTCCCGGGGGCCGCCTCCGGGACCGCCCCCGGGTCCGCCCCCGGGTCCGCGCGCGGCGATGCCGCCGCGGCCCCCGCGAACGCCGCCCGGGCGCGGAAGGCCCGCCCCCGCCCCCGGGTGTGGCGCGGCGCCGTGCTCGCCCTCGCCGGCGCGTACTTCCTCCTCCCGCTCCTGGCCTCCTTCGTGTTCACCGTGCACGTCCCCGGCCAGGGCGTCACCTTCGAGGCGTACACCGAACTGCTCGGCGCCGACGGCTTCTCCCAGAGCCTGCTGCTCTCCCTGGGCCTGGCCGCCGCCACCATCGCGCTGTCCCTGCTGCTGGCCGTGCCCGCGCTGATCGCCGTACGGATCGGCTCGCCGAAGCTGCGGCCCGTGGTCGAGGTGGTGTGCATGCTGCCCCTGGTGGTGCCGCCGATCGCCCTGGTCACCGGCATCACCACGGTGCTGCGCTGGGGGCCCGACCACCTTGCGCGGACCCCGCTCTACCAGACCTTCATCGCCGTCCAGGACGAGCGGTTCCCCGTCGTCCTGGTCCTCGCCTACACCGTGCTCGCGCTGCCCTTCGTCCACCGCTCGCTCGACGCGGGCCTGCGCGCCGTGGACGTGCCCACCCTGGTCGAGGCCGCCCGCAGCTGCGGCGCGAGCTGGCCGTACGTGGTGTGGCGGGTACTGCTGCCGAACCTGCGGACCTCGATCGCCGGAGCGGCCTTCCTCACCCTGGCGCTGGTGCTCGGCGAGTTCACCATCGCCTCCCTGCTGGGCTTCAGGCCCTTCGCCGTGTGGATCGTCTCCGTCTCCGGCTCCCAGGCCCGGATGTCGGTGGCCGTCTCCATCCTCAGCCTCCTCGTCACCTGGCTGCTGCTGCTCGTCCTCTCGCGGGCCGGAACCGCCCCCTCCACCACGGCCTCCGCCCCCGCTACCTCCCGCAAGGAGTCCTGACCCGCATGTCCACCACCCTGACCGAGGCCGGGAAGCCGGCCGAGTCCGCCGCCACCGGGGGCGCCCGCGTCGAATTCCGCGGCCTGCGCCGCGCGTTCGGCACCACCACCGCCCTCGACGGGCTCGACCTGACCGTCGAGCCGGGCGAACTCCTCGCCCTGCTCGGCCCGTCGGGCTGCGGCAAGACCACCGCCCTGCGCGTCCTCGCCGGCTTCGAACACCCCGACTCCGGCGAGGTGCTGGTCGACGGGCAGGACATCACCCGCGTCCCGGCCAACCGCCGCGACGCCGGGATGGTCTTCCAGTCGTACAGCCTCTTCCCCAACCTCAACGCCCGCGAGAACGTCGCCTTCGGGCTCCGCGTCCGGGGCGTCCCGGCGGCCCGCCGCCGCGAGCGCGCCGCCGAACTCCTCGACCTGGTCGGCCTGCCCGACCACGGCGACCGCTACCCGCACCAGATGTCCGGCGGCCAGCAGCAGCGCGTGGCCCTCGCCCGCGCCCTGGCCCTGCGCCCGCGCGTGCTCCTGCTCGACGAGCCCCTCTCCGCCCTGGACGCCAAGGTACGGGCCAACCTGCGCGAGGAGATCCGCCGGCTCCAGCTCTCCCTCGGCATCACCACCGTGTTCGTCACCCACGACCAGGAGGAGGCCCTCTCGATGGCCGACCGGGTCGCCGTACTCAACGCCGGCAAGCTGGAGCAGTGCGCCGCCCCCGCCGAACTCTACGAGCGGCCCGCCACGCCCTTCGTCGCCGAGTTCGTCGGCACCATGAACCGGCTCCCGGGCCGGCTCACCGGTGACGGCCGGGTGGAGGTCGCCGGCACCCGGCTGCCCGTCGACGGGCCGGTCCCCTCTGGTCCCGACGTCGAGGTGCTGGTCCGCCCCGAGAACCTCACCGTCGCCGCCGACGCGGCGGGCACCGCCACCGTCACCTCGGCCTCCTTCTTCGGCGCCGTCACCCGCCTCCACCTCGACC
>NZ_JBHVUQ010000179.1:0-14961 GCF_042884105.1 Streptomyces sp. NPDC058157 | reverse complement strand
GTGGAGATGGGCAAGGCCGATCTGCGCGACCCGCAGCGGGTTGCGGCGGAGCATGCGGGGGTGTCGTACCAGTCGTTCGACCTGATCGATGCCGGTCCCCGGCGCATCGGCGAACTCCTGGAAGAAGTCCTCGGCCTGTTCGCCGAGGGCGTCCTGGAGCCGCTCCCGGTGGTGTCCTGGGACGTCCGCCGGGCGGGGGAGGCCTTCCGGTACCTCAGCCAGGCCCGCCACATCGGCAAGGTCGTCCTCACCCTCCCCGCTCCGTTCGAGTCCGACGGCACGGTGCTCGTGACCGGTGGTACGGGCGCCCTGGGCGGTCTGTTCGCCCGGCACCTGGTCACCGGGCACGGGGTCCGGCACCTCCTGCTGCTGTCGCGGCGCGGAGCCGATGCCCCCGGCGTTGCCGAACTGGTCGCGGAGCTGGAGGAGCTGGGGGCGGCATCGGTGACGGTGGCCGCCTGCGACGCGGCCGACCGGGAGGCCCTCGCGGCCGTCCTGGCCGCCGTTCCGGCAGAGCACCCGCTGACCGGCGTCGTCCACGCCGCCGGCGTCCTCGACGACGCCGTCGTCTCCACCCTGCGCCCCGAGCAGATCACGGCGGTGCTCCGGGCCAAGGCCGACGCGGCCTGGAACCTCCACGAACTCACCGCCGACCGTGACCTCGCGGACTTCGTCCTCTTCTCCTCCACCTCCGCTCTCGCCGGCGCCCCCGGCCAGGGCAACTACGCCGCCGCCAACGCCTTCCTGGACGCCCTCGCCGCCCACCGCCAGGCCCACGGCCTGCCCGCCCAGTCCCTCGCATGGGGCCCGTGGGACCTCGACGGGAGCATGGCCGGCACGCTCGGCGACGCCGACCGGCGCCGCATGACCCGCAGCGGCATCCTCCCGTTCACCGCCGCCGACGGCCTCGCCGCCTTCGACGCCGCCCGCCGCACCGGCTCGGCCGTCGCCGTGCCGCTGCGCCTCGACACGGCCCGGCTGCGCAAGGCCGCCGCCCGCGTGCCGGCCCTGCTGCGCGCCCTGGTCCGCACCCCCGCCGCCGCCCGACGGGCCGTCAGCCAGGACGCCGGGCGCGCCGCCGGACCGGCCCAGTGGGCGGGCGCCGACCGGGAACGGGCCCTGCTCGACCTGGTGCGCCGCGAGGCCGCCGCCGTCCTCGGCCACGGCACGGCGGAGGGCGTCCAGCCCACCAAGGCGTTCAAGGAACTCGGCTTCGACTCCCTGACCGCCGTCGAACTGCGCAACCGGCTCGGCGGCGCGACCGGCCTGAGGCTGCCCGCGTCCCTCGTCTTCGACTACCCCACGCCCGCCGACCTGGTGGCCCACCTCCAGCGCGAACTGGCCGGCCCGGACGAGCAGCCGGCCGTCGCGGCGCCCGTCGGCACCCCGGGGCTCCCCGCGGCCGACGAGCCGATCGCGATCATCGGCATGAGCTGCCGCTACCCGGGCGGCGTGGCAGGCCCCGAGGACCTGTGGCGCCTGGTCCTCGACGGAACCGACGGCGTCGGCGCGTTCCCCACGGACCGCGGCTGGGACCTCCCCGCCGCCGACGGCCCCGACGGGTTCCGCCGCGAGGGCGGGTTCCTGCGCGGCGCCGGGAACTTCGACCCGGAACTGTTCGGGATCTCGCCGCGCGAGGCCCTCGCCATGGACCCCCAGCAGCGGCTGCTGCTGGAAACCTCCTGGGAGGCCGTCGAACGCGCCGGCATCGACCCCACCTCACTGCGCGGCAGCGCCACCGGCGTCTTCGCCGGCGCCTCGCCCTCCGGCTATGGAGCCGCCCTCCAGCAGGGCAGCGAAGGACTCGAGGGCCACCTCCTGACCGGCACGGCGACCAGCGTGGTCTCCGGCCGCGTCTCCTACACCTTCGGGCTCGAAGGCCCCGCCGTGACCGTCGACACCGCCTGCTCCTCCTCCCTGGTCGCCCTGCACCTCGCCGCCCAGTCCCTGAGGACCGGCGAGTGCTCGATGGCCCTGGCCGGCGGCGTCATGGTCATGGCCGGACCCGGTATCTTCACCGAGTTCGCCCGCCAGCAGGGCCTCGCCGCCGACGGGCGCTGCAAGGCGTTCTCCGCGGACGCCGACGGCACGGGCTGGTCCGAGGGCGCGGGCGTCCTCGTCCTGGAACGGCTGTCGGACGCCGAGCGCCACGGGCACCAGGTCCTCGCCGTGATCCGCGGCACGGCCGTCAACCAGGACGGCGCAAGCAACGGGCTGACCGCCCCCAACGGCCCGTCCCAGCAGCGCGTCATCCGCGCCGCGCTCGCCAACGCCGGCCTGTCGGCGGCCGAGGTCGACGCGGTGGAGGCGCACGGCACCGGTACGAAGCTGGGTGACCCGATCGAGGCGCAGGCCCTCCTGGCCACGTACGGGCAGGAACGTTCCGGCGACGAGCCCCTCTACCTGGGTTCGCTGAAGTCGAACATCGGGCACGCGCAGGCCGCGGCCGGTGTGGGTGGTGTGATCAAGATGGTCGAGGCGATGCGGCACGGCGTGCTGCCCAAGACCCTGCACGTCGGCGAGCCCTCGCCGCACGTGGACTGGTCGGCGGGTGCCGTGGAGCTGCTGACGCAGGAGCGGGAGTGGCCGGAGACGGGCCGTCCGCGCCGGGCCGGCGTCTCCTCGTTCGGCATGAGCGGCACCAACGCGCACGTCCTCCTGGAACACGACCCCCGGGCCGCGCAGACCGCGAAGCCCGACGGGGGCACGCCCCTCCCCTCCGTCCCGTGGGTGCTGTCCGGCACGTCCGAGGCCGCGGTCCGGGCCCAGGCACAGCGCCTGGCCGCCTCCCCGGCGGCCCCGGCCGACCCGGCCGACGTGGGCCTCTCGCTCGCCACGACCCGGGCCGTCATGGAGCACCGCGCGGTGGTCCTGGGCGCCGACCCGGTCGAGGCACTCGCCGCGCTCGCCGAGGGCCGCGAGGCCCCCGGCGTCGTACGCGGCCACACGGGTGGTGCGCACGCGCAGGCGGTGTTCGTCTTCCCGGGTCAGGGTTCGCAGTGGGTCGGCATGGCCGTCGGGCTCCTCGACTCCTCGCCGGTGTTCGCGGCACGGATCGCGGAGTGTGAGAAGGCCCTCGCCCCCTACGTGGACTGGTCGCTGACGGACGTTCTGCGCTCGGACGACGCCCTCGAGGGTGTGGACGTGGTCCAGCCGGTGCTGTTCGCGGTGATGGTGGCGCTGGCCGAGGTCTGGAAGTCCTACGGGGTCGAGCCGTCGGCGGTGATCGGTCACTCGCAGGGCGAGATCGCCGCGGCGTGTGTGGCCGGGGCGCTGTCCTTGGAGGACGCCGCGAAGGTCGTGGCCCTGCGCAGCCAGGCGATCGACGCCATCGCCGGTCTCGGCGGCATGGTCTCCGTCAGCCTCCCGGCCGCCGATGCGGCGGAGCGGATCGCCGCCTCCTTCGGCGACCGGCTGGCCGTTGCCGCGGTGAACGGGCCGTCCTCGACGGTGGTCTCCGGTGACGCGGACGCCTGCGAGGAACTCGTCGCGGCCCTCGAAGCCGAGGGCGTCCGGGCCCGCCGGGTCGCGGTGGAGTACGCCTCCCACTGTGCCCACGTGGAGAAGCTGGAGGCCGAACTGGCCGACCTGCTCGGCGGACTGGAACCGCGTACCCCTGCCGTCCCCATGTACTCCACTCTCACGGGTGAGCTGCTGGACGGCACGGAGCTGGACGGCGGCTATTGGTACCGCAACCTGCGCAACCCCGTCCTGTTCGAGCAGGCCGTGAACGCGGCCCTGGCCGACGGGTACCGGCTGTTCGTCGAGTCGAGTCCGCACCCGGTCCTGGCGGTCGGGCTGTCGGAGACGTTCGAGGTGCTCGATGCGCCGGAGGGCGGCGTGGAGCCGGTCGCGCTCGGCTCGCTGCGCCGTGACGAGGGCGGTCTGGGCCGGGTGTTCACCTCGCTCGCCGAGGCCTGGGTCAACGGTGCCACCGTCGACTGGGCCAAGGCCTTCGACGGCACCGGTGCCCGGCGCACGGACCTGCCGACCTATGCCTTCCAGCACCGGCACTTCTGGCCGCAGCCCAAGGCAGCCGGTCCGACCGCTCTCGTAGCCGATCCGGTGGACACGGCCTTCTGGGAGGCCGTCGAACGCGAGGACCTGGAGGCGCTGACCGCCACCCTCGACGTCTCCGGCGAGCAGCCCTGGAGCGACGTGCTCCCCGCCCTCTCGCACTGGCGGCGAGAACGCCGCGAACAGGCGGCCGTCGACTCCTGGCGCTACGAGACCACCTGGAAGCCCCTCGCCGCACCGGCCCCGGTGGACGGTCCCACCGGCACCTGGCTCGCCCTCGTGCCGGCCGGCCTCCAGGACCACCCCGTCGTCGGGCCGGTCGTCCGGGCGCTCGAAGCCCGGGGAACGCGCTGCGCCGTCGTCCCGGTCGCCCTGGCCGACGCCGACCGCTCGGCCGTCGCCACGCTCCTCACCGAGCATGGCGACGCACCCGCCGGGATCGTCTCCTTCCTCGGCCTCGACGGCTCCCTCTGGCCCACCGTCGCCCTGCTCCAGGGCCTCGTGGACGCAGGCGTCGAGGCACCGGTGTGGAGCGTGACCACCGGCGCGGCACCCGAGACCGATGCCGGGACCGACCCGGCGCAGACCCGGCTGTGGGGCCTCGGCCGCGTCGCGGCCCTGGAGCACCCCGACCGCTGGGGCGGACTGGTCGACGTGCCGGCCGACCCCGACGAGCGGGCCGCCGCCCTGGTGGCGGGCGTGCTGGCCGGAGGCTACGGGGACGAGGACCAGCTGGCCGTCCGCGCCTCTGGCGTCTTCGGACGCCGGCTGCGCCACGCCTCCCCGGCCCCCGCCCGGCCCGCGCCCCGGACACGGACCTGGCGGCCGCGCGGCACCGCGCTGATCACCGGCGGTACGGGGGCGCTCGGCGCCCACGTGGCCCGCTGGCTCGCCGCCAACGGCGCCGAACACCTCGTCCTGACCAGCCGGCGCGGCCCCGACGCACCCGGCGCCCAGGAACTGGCCGCGGAACTCACCGCCCTCGGCGCCCGCGTCACCGTCGAAGCCTGCGACGCCACCGACCGCGCCCAGGTCACCGAGCTCGTCCGGCGGCTGCGCGCGGACGGCGACACCCCCGTACGGGCCGTGCTGCACGCCGCCGGCGTGTCGCACTCCGCACCGCTCGCCGGGCTGGACCGCGACGCCCTCCACGCGGTCCTCGCCGCCAAGGAGACCGGCGCGGAAGTGCTCGACGAACTCTTCGCCGAAGACGACCTGGACGCCTTCGTGCTGTTCTCCTCCGTCGCGGGCGTGTGGGGCAGCGGCAACCAGGCCGCCTACGCGGCCGCCAACGCCCACCTGGACGGCCTCGCCCGGCGCCGCCGGGCCCGCGGACTGACCGCGACCTCCGTCTCCTGGGGCGCGTGGGCCGACGGGGGCATGGTCAGCGACGGGGTCGCCAACCACCTGCGCCGCCGCGGGCTGGCCGCCATGCCCAAGGACCTGGCCGTCGCCGCGCTGCGGCGGGCCGTGGAGGACGACGACACCTGCGTGACCGTCGCCGACGTCGACTGGGGCCGCTTCGCGGAGGGCTTCACCGCCCGCCGGCCCAGCCCGCTGCTCGGCGAACTGCCCGAGGTGCGCGAGGCCCTGGCCCGCGCCGGGACGGACGCGGACCCCACCGCCCGGCCCGACGCGGAGAACCCCGCCGACGTGCTGCGCGGCCGCCTCGCGGAGCTGTCGGAGCCGGAGCGCGAGACGCTCGTACTGGGTCTCGTACGCGAGCAAACCTCGACAGTGCTCGGGCATGATTCCCCCGGGGCGGTCAAGCAGAACCAGCCCTTCAAGGACCTCGGCATCAACTCGCTCACCGCGCTGGAGCTGCGCAACCGGCTGGGTGCGGTGACGGGTCTGCGGCTGCCCGGAGCACTGGTCTTCGACCACCCCACGCCGTCGGCGGTGGCCAGGTACGTCCTGGCCAAGCTGATGCCGGCGGGGATCGGGACGGGCCCGGGCGGCGGCGACGCGTCCGCCGGCTCCGGCCACGGCGACGAGGCGGCGGTCCGTGCCGCACTGGCCTCCGTCCCGGTGTCCCGGCTGCGGGAGGCGGGCCTGCTCGACGCCCTGCTGCGGCTCGCCGACGGCGACGGCGGCAATGGCGGGAACGACGGGAACGGCGGGAACGGCGGCGACGAGGTCGACGGCGGCGCCGACGGCAGCGAAATCGACGACATGGACGCCGAGAGCCTCATCGAACTGGCTCTGGGTGGCGGTACGAACCTTTGATGGCGTTCCCGACGACGTCCTGGTCGACGTCGGCGGGCGAAGTGTGGAGTGCATGATGGCCAACTCTCCGGACAAGATCCTCGAAGCGCTTCGGGCGTCGCTGAAGGAGACCGAACGCCTCCGGCAGCAGAACCAGCAGCTTTCCGCCGCCGCGCGGGAGCCGCTGGCGATCGTCGGCATGAGCTGCCGCTATCCGGGGGGCGTACGCAGCCCCGAGGACCTGTGGCGGCTCGTGGACTCCGGGACCGACGGGATCGGCCCCTTCCCCACCGACCGCGGCTGGGACGTCGACGCCCTCTACGGCGGCGACGGGGCGGGCTCCGCCACCTACGAGGGCGGGTTCGTCCACGACGCCACCGAGTTCGACCCGGAGTTCTTCGGGATCTCGCCGCGCGAAGCCCTTGCCATGGACCCCCAGCAGCGCCTGCTGCTGGAGGCCTCGTGGGAGGCCGTCGAACGGGCCGGCATCGACCCGGCCTCGCTGCGCGGCAGCAGCACCGGCGTCTTCGCCGGTGCCTCGGCGTCCGGCTACGGGGCCACCCTGCACAACGCGCTGGAGAGCTCGGAGGGGTACTTCCTGACCGGTACCGCCGGCAGCGTCGTCTCCGGCCGCGTCTCCTACCTCCTCGGCCTGGAGGGGCCGGCCGTCACCGTCGACACCGCCTGCTCCTCCTCCCTCGTCGCCGTCCACCTCGCGGCCCAGGCGCTGCGCGCCGGCGAGTGCTCCCTGGCACTCGCCGGCGGCGTCGCCGTCATGGTCACGCCCGGCGCGTTCAGCGAGTTCAGCACCCAGGGCGGACTCGCCTCCGACGGCCGCTGCAAGTCGTTCGCCGCCGGCAGCGACGGCACCGGCTGGTCCGAGGGCGTCGGCGTCGTCCTGCTGGAGCGGCTGTCCGACGCACAGCGCAACGGCCACCGCATCCTCGGCGTGCTGCGCGGCTCCGCCGTCAACCAGGACGGCGCCTCCAACGGTCTCACCGCCCCCAACGGCCCGTCCCAGCAGCGCGTCATCCAGCAGGCCCTGAACAACGCGGGCCTGACGTACGCCCAGGTCGACGCGGTCGAGGCGCACGGCACCGGAACCGTGCTCGGCGACCCGATCGAAGCCCAGGCCCTCCTCGACACCTACGGCCGGGAACGGTCCGACGGACAGCCGCTGTGGCTGGGCTCGCTCAAGTCCAACATCGGCCACTCCCAGGCCGCCTCCGGCGTCGCCGGCCTCATCAAGATGGTCATGGCGCTCCGGCACGGAGTCCTGCCCAAGACCCTCCACGTAGACGAGCCGACCCCGCACGTCGACTGGGCCTCCGGCGCGGTCGAACTGCTCACCGAGGCGCGCCCCTGGCCCGAGACGGGCCGGCCGCGCCGCGCCGCCGTCTCCGCCTTCGGCGTCAGCGGTACCAACGCGCACGCCATCGTCGAAGAGGCCCCGGCGGCCGACGACACCCCGCCGGCCGACGACGACGCACCTTCCGCCGCCACCGCGCCGGTCCTGCCCTGGACGCTGTCCGGCACCGACGACACCGCCCTGCGCGCCCAGGCCGGCCGGCTGCTGGAATCCCTCGGCGCGAACACCTCCGGCGAGGACACCCGTGAGGGTCGTCCCGGCGACCGCCCCCTCGACATCGCCCACGCCCTGGCCACCACCCGTGCCGCGCTCCACCAGCGGGCCGTCGTCCTCGGCACCGGCCGCGACGACCTCGTCCGCGGCCTCGAGGCGCTGGCCGCCGGCCGGACCGGGCCCGGCCTGGTCACCGGCCGCGTCCGCGACGGCCGGACCGCTTTCCTCTTCACGGGGCAGGGCGCGCAGCGCGCGGGCATGGGCCGGGAGCTGTACGCGGCCTTCCCCGCGTTCGCGGACGCGCTGGACGCGGTGTGCGCGGAGATCGACCCGGTGCTGGGGCGGTCGCTGCGTGAGGTGATGTTCGCGGAGGACTCCGCCGAGCTGGACCGCACCGAGTTCACCCAGCCGGCGTTGTTCGCGATCGAGGTCGCGCTGTACCGGCTGGTGGAGGGCTGGGGCATGCGCCCCGACTACCTCCTGGGCCACTCCATCGGTGAGATCGCCGCCGCTCATGTGGCCGGGGTGTTCTCGCTGGCGGACGCGGCGCGCCTGGTGGTGGCGCGTGGTCGGCTGATGCAGGCGCTGCCGTCCGGCGGCGCGATGGTGTCGGTGCGGGCCTCTGAGGCCGAGGTGGCCGAGCTGGTCGCCCCGTACGGGGACGTCAGCATCGCCGCCGTCAACGGGCCGGCCTCCGTGGTGGTCTCGGGTGCCGAAGGCTCCGTGAACGCCATCGAGGGCGTGCTGGCCGACCGCGGCGTGAAGACCAAGCGGCTGACCGTCAGCCACGCCTTCCACTCCCCGCTCATGGACCCGATGCTGGACGAGTTCCGGCAGGTGGCCGACAGCCTCACCTACCACGCCCCCGCGATCCCGCTCGTCTCCGACGTCACCGGCCGCACCGCCACCGCCCGGGAACTTCGCGACCCCGCCTACTGGGTGCGGCACGTCCGCGAGGCCGTCCGCTTCGCCGACGGCCTCGCCGCCCTCCACGACCTGGACGTCACCCGCTTCGTCGAACTCGGCCCCGACGGCGTGCTCTCGGCGATGGGCGCCGACTGCCTCGCGGACGCCCTCTTCGTGCCCGTCCTGCGCAAGGACCGCCCCGAGACGCAGACCGCGGCCGCCGCGCTGGCCCGCGTACACGTCGACGGCGCCACCCCCGACTGGACGGCCTTCTTCGCCGGCACCGGCGCCCGCCCCGCGGCCCTGCCGACGTACGCCTTCCAGCACCGCCGCTTCTGGCCGACCCCCGCCCCCGCCGCCGGACCGGCGGCCGCCGCGGACGCCACCGCCGACGAGACCCGCTTCTGGGCGGCCGTCGAGGAGCAGGACCTCGCCGGGCTCGCCGCCGCCCTCGACGCCGACGACACCGCCGAACCCCTTCTCGGCGAACTGCTGCCCACCCTCTCCCGGTGGCGCCGCGACCGCCGCAGTCGCTCCACCGTCGAATCCTGGCGGTACCAGGTCACCTGGACGCCGCTGCCGCAGGCCACCGGAGCGGCCCCCACCGGCACCTGGCTCCTCGTCGAGCCGGCCGGCGCCGCCGACGTGCAGGCCGACGCCTGCGCCGCCGCCCTCACCGCGCGCGGCGCCGACGTCGTACGGCTGCCCCTCGACCCCGCCGCGGACACCGACCGCACCGCCCTCGCGGCACGCCTCGCCGACGTCCTCGCCGGCCGCCCCCTCGCCGGCGTCCTCTCCCTCCTCGCCCTCGACGAGACCCCCCACCCCGGCCACCCGGCGCTCCCGGCCGCCGTGCCCGCCACCGTCACCCTCCTCCAGGCCCTCGGCGACACGGCCGACACCGTCGGCACCGGCCACGACGCGGCCCCCGCGCCGCTGTGGACGGCGACCCGGGGCGCCGTGGCCACCGGCCGCGCCGACCGGGCCGTCAGCCCCGCCCAGGCCGCCCTCTGGGGGCTGGGCCGGGTGATCGGCCTCGAACGGCACCGCCAGTGGGGCGGCCTCGTCGACCTGCCCGAAACCCTCGACGAACGCTCCGCCGACCGCCTGTGCACCGTCCTCGCCGGCCACACCGCCGCCGAAGGACAGGGCCGCGAGGACCAGGTCGCACTCCGCGCCGCGGGCGCCTACGCCCGCCGCCTCACCCGCGTCACCCCCGGCGACCCCGCCGCCGACTGGCAGCCGCGCGGCACCGCGCTGATCACCGGCGGTACGGGGGCGCTCGGCGCCCACGTGGCCCGCTGGCTCGCCGCCAACGGCGCCGAACACCTCGTCCTGACCAGCCGGCGCGGCCCCGACGCGCCCGGCGCCGGCGAGCTGGCCGCCGAACTCACCGCCCTCGGCGCCCGCGTCACCGTCGCAGCCTGCGACGTCACCGACCGCGACGCGCTGGCCGCCGTCATCCACGCCGCCGAGGCCGACGGCCCCGCCGTCCGCACCGTCGTCCACGCCGCCGGCATCGGCCGCGCCACCCTCCTGTCGACCACCGACGCCGACGAACTCGCCGACGTCTTCACCGCCAAGACGGCCGGAGCCGTCCACCTCGACGCCCTCTTCGACGCCGACCGCGAACTCGACGCGTTCGTCCTGTTCTCCTCCATCTCCGGCGTCTGGGGCAGCGGCGGCCAGGCCGGCTACGCCGCCGCCAACGCGCACCTCGACGCCCTCGCCCTGCACCGCCGCAGCCGCGGGCTGACCGCCACCGCCGTCTCCTGGGGCCCCTGGGCCGAGGGCGGCATGGCCGCCGGCGACGAGGACCGGCTGCGGCGCCAGGGCCTGCCCGTCATGGCCCCCGACCTCGCCGTCGCCGCCCTGCGCCAGGCCCTCGCCGACGACAGCCCCCACACCGCGGTCGCCGACGTCGACTGGGCCGCGTTCGTCCCCGGTTTCACCGCCGCCGGTCCCCGGCCGCTCCTCGCCGGCGTCCCCGAGGCGCTCACCGCCCAGACCACCGGGGCCGCGGGCCCCGCTCGGGACACCGCCGCGGGCGCCACGGACACCGCCGCCGAGCTGCGCCGCAAGCTGTCCGCCCGGACCCCCGCCGAACAGTCCAGGCTCCTCCTCGACCTCGTACGGGCCCAGGCCCGCGCCGTCCTCGGCCACACCTCCGCCGACGCCGTCCCCGCCGACCGAGCCTTCCGCGAGCTGGGCTTCGACTCCCTCACCGCTGTCGAACTGCGCAACCTGCTGGGCGCCGAGACCGGCCTCACCCTCCCCGGCACCCTCGTCTTCGACCACCCCACCCCGGCCGCACTCGCCGAACACCTCCGCGGCGAACTCGTCACCGGCGACCCGGCGGCCGACCCGGCCGCCGCCGCGGACCGCACGATCCGCCCCTCCGGCCCCGCGGACGGCGGTGACGACGACGACCTGATCGCCATCGTCGCCATGAGCTGCCGCTACCCGGGCGGCGTGGCCGGTCCCGACGACCTGTGGAGCCTCGTCGCCGAAGGCCGCGACGGCATCACCGCCTTCCCCACCGACCGCGGCTGGGACGTCGAGGCGCTCTACCACCCCGACCCCGACCACCAGGGCACCAGCTACACCCGGCACGGCGGCTTCCTGCCCGGCATCGCCGACTTCGACGCCGACTTCTTCGGGATCTCCCCGCGCGAGGCCCTCGCCATGGACCCCCAGCAGCGCCTGCTGCTGGAGGCCTCCTGGGAGGCCGTCGAGCGCGCCGGCATCGACCCCGCCACGCTCCGCGGCAGCCGCACCGGAGTCTTCGCCGGAGGCTCCTCCTCCGGCTACGGCGCCGGGGTCCGCCAGAGCGTCGAGGGCGCCGACGGCCACCTGCTGACCGGCACCGCCTCCAGCGTCATGTCGGGCCGCGTCTCCTACGTCCTCGGCCTGGAGGGCCCGGCCGTCACCGTCGACACCGCCTGCTCCTCCTCCCTGGTCGCCCTGCACTGGGCCGCCCAGGCACTGCGGAGCGGCGAGTGCACGATGGCCCTCGCCGGCGGTGTCGCCGTCATGCCCACCCCCACCGCCTTCGTGGAGTTCTCCCGCCAGCGCGGCCTCGCCGAGGACGGCCGCTGCAAGCCGTTCTCCGCCGACGCCGACGGCACCGGCTGGGGCGAGGGCGTCGGCATGCTCCTCCTGGAGCGGCTCTCCGACGCCCGCGCCAACGGCCACCCCGTCCTCGCCGTGGTCCGCGGCTCCGCCGTCAACCAGGACGGCGCCTCCAACGGGCTGACCGCCCCGAACGGCCCGTCCCAGCAGCGCGTGATCCGCGCAGCCCTCGCCAACGCCGGTCTGTCGGCCGCCGAGGTGGACGCGGTGGAGGCGCACGGCACCGGTACGACGCTGGGCGACCCGATCGAGGCCCAGGCCCTGCTGGCCACGTATGGGCAGGAACGTTTCGGCGACGAGCCGCTGTGGCTCGGCTCCGTCAAGTCGAACATCGGCCACCCGGCCGCCGCCGCCGGTGTCGCCGGCGTCATCAAGATGGTCCAGGCGATCCGCCACGGCGTCCTGCCGCCCACCCTGCACGTCGGCGAGCCGACCCCGCAGGTCGACTGGTCGGCGGGGGCGGTCGAACTGCTGACGCAGGCACGCGACTGGCCCGAGACCGGGCACGCCCGCCGCGCCGGCGTCTCCTCCTTCGGCATCAGCGGCACCAACGCCCACGTCATCCTCGAACAGGCCCCGGAGGCCGTGCCGGTGTCCGAGCCGGTTACGGCTTCCCTCGCTCCGCTTCCGGCGGTGCCGTGGGTGGTGTCCGGCCGCACGCCGGAGGCACTGGCCGCACAGGCCGGCCGCCTCGCCGCGTTCGCGGCCGGCCCCGGAGCCGGCACCCCCGAACGCGACACCGCGTACGCCCTCACCGGCTCCCGCACCCCCTTCGAACACCGGGCCGTCGTCCTGGGCACCGACCCCGTGGCGGGCCTGGAGGCGCTGGCACGCGGCGAGTCCGCGCCCGGTGTGGTGCGCGGCGCGGCCCTCCAGGGCCTGACGGGCTTCCTGTTCACGGGGCAGGGTGCGCAGCGCGCCGGTATGGGCCGCGAGCTGTACGACGCCTTCCCGGCCTTCGCGGAGGCCCTCGACGCCGTCTGCGCCCACGCCGACACGCAGCTGGACCGCCCGCTGCGCGAGGTGATGTTCGCCGACGATTCCGCCGAACTGGACCGCACGGAGTTCACGCAGCCGGCGTTGTTCGCGATCGAGGTCGCGCTGTACCGGCTCGTGGAGAGCTGGGGGCTGCGCCCGGACTACCTCCTGGGCCACTCGATCGGCGAGATCGCCGCCGCTCATGTGGCCGGGGTGTTCTCGCTGGCGGTTGCGGTGCGTCTGGTGGTGGCGCGTGGTCGGTTGATGCAGGCCCTGCCGTCCGGTGGTGCGATGGTGTCGGTGCGGGCCTCTGAGGCGGAGGTGGCCGAGTTGGTCGCCTCGTATGAGGACGTGAGCATCGCCGCCGTCAACGGGCCGAAGTCTGTGGTGGTCTCGGGTGCCGAAGACTCCGTGACCGCCATCGAGGGCGTGCTGGCCGACCGTGGCGTGAAGACCAAGCGGCTGACCGTGAGCCACGCGTTCCACTCGCCGCTCATGGACCCGATGCTGGACGAGTTCCGCGCAGTCCTGGACTCCGTCGCGTTCACCGCGCCGGAAGTCCCGGTGGTCTCGAACCTCACGGGCGCCGTGGCTTCCGCGGGAGAGCTCTGCTCGCCCGAGTACTGGGTGCGGCACGTCCGCGAGGCCGTCCGCTTCGCCGACGGCATGGCCGCACTGGCGGCCGAGGGCGTCACCCGCTTCGTGGAGCTGGGCCCGGACGGCGTGCTGTCCGCCATGGGTGCCGACTGCGTCGAGGACGCGGTGTTCGTACCCGTGCTGCGCAAGGACCGTGACGAGGCCGAGGCCGCCGTCGCCGCCCTGGCCACCGCCCACGTGCACGGCGTGCCGGTCGACTGGGCCGCGTACTTCGGCGCGACCGGAGCGCCGCGCGTGGACCTGCCGACGTACGCCTTCCAGCACCAGCGCTACTGGCCCAAGGCCGGCGCCGGTGCGGCCGCCGACGCCGGCGGTCTGGGCCTCAGCCCCGCCGTCCACCCCCTGCTGGGCGCGGCGGTCTCCGTCGCCAGCGGCGACGGAGCACTCCTCACGGGCCGCCTGTCGGTCCGCACGCACCCCTGGCTCGCCGAACACGCGGTCCTGGGCTCGGTCCTGGTACCGGGGACGGCGTTCGTGGAGCTGGCGGTGCGTGCGGGTGACCAGGTGGGTTGTGGTCGGCTGGTGGAGTTGACGATCGAGGCGCCGTTGGTGCTGCCGGAGTCCGGTGGTGTGCAGGTGCAGGTCGTGGTCGGTGCCGCGGACGAGGCTGGTCTGCGGTCGGTGGACTTCTTCTCGCGTGCTGATGCGGGGGAGTTCGACGAGCCGTGGCAGCGTCATGCCTCGGGTGTGGTGGGTGCCGAGGAGCCTGTCGCGGGTGTCGACCTGTCGGCGTGGCCGCCGGCCGGTGCCGCCGAGGTCCCGGTGGAGGGGCTGTACGAGCGCCTCGCCGAGGCCGGATTCGTGTACGGCCCGATCTTCCGCGGCCTGACGTCGGTGTGGCGCTCCGGGGACGAGGTGTTCGCGGAGGTCGCGCTGCCCGAGGAAGCGACGGGCGACGCGGGCCGGTTCGGCCTCCACCCCGCGCTGCTCGACGCGGCGCTCCACGCCCTGGTCCTGGCCGACGGCGGTGGCGACACCCCGCCGGAGCAGGGCCGCACCTCCTCGGGCGGCCACCTGCCGTTCGCCTGGTCGGGGGTGTCCCTGCGTGCCGCCGGTGCGTCGCAGTTGCGGGTGCGTTTGACGCCTGCGGGTGTGGGTGCGGTGTCGCTGGCTGTCGCGGATGGTGCCGGTGAGCCGGTTCTCGTGGTGGATTCGCTGGTGCTGCGTCCGGTCGACGGCCGGGTGGCCGTGGTGTCCGGCGGGGTGGACCGGGATTCGCTGTTCCGGCTCGACTGGGCCCCGGTGGCTGTGGCCGACGCGTCGGGCGACGGTGACTTCGTCGTGGTCGACCTGACGTCCGACGACGAGGTAGAGGTGCCTGGGGCCGCGTTCGCGGCGGCTTCGAGGGCTCTGGAGCTGGTGCAGGGCTGGGCGGATGAGGACCGGGCCCTGGTGCTGGTGACGCGGGGTGCCGTGGCCGCCGGTGAAGACTCCGATGTCGCGGATGTGGCGGCTTCGGTGGTGTGGGGTCTGGTGCGTTCCGC
>NZ_JBHVUQ010000178.1:0-14992 GCF_042884105.1 Streptomyces sp. NPDC058157 | reverse complement strand
AAGGAACCTCATCCACCGAAGTGGACGGGGTATCAACTTCTGGCGTTGATTTTTGGCACGCTGTTGAGTTCTCAAGGTACGGACGCTTCCTTCGTTCCTGTTTCCAGGCCCTCCGGGCGCTTCCTTCGTTTCCAACTCTACCAGACCATTTCCGCGTCGTTTCCGACTTGGATTTGAATTCCGGTGGCCGTTGGGGGCCTTTGCCTTTCGGCGCTCCACCACATTAGCGCGCATTCCCTGCAACTCATAATCGAGCCGTCGGATTCGAATTCGGGCATGCCGAAATCGACCCCGCCAGGGGCACGTCGTAGGTAGTGGGTTGGCCGCTCCCACGGGGTCTGCGATGGCAGTGCCCCGTTCCAGCGGCTCGGGCTACGTTAGGCGTCCACCAAGATCGAGTCAAGTTGCCCGGCGGCGCGGCGCGTGGGCGCGGTACGGGCTGACGGTCGGGTCGCCGGTGATCCAGTAGCGGTACGGGTGGGCCGCGCCGGCACCGCCGACTCCCGTGCGCGGACCGTTGCCCACCTGGTCGGGAGGGGTGGGAGTGCCCGCCAGGAGGGAGAGGGGGGAATCGGGGCCCGCGCAGAGGTCGGTGCCGTCGAGGGAGCGGTCCACGTCCAGGGCCGTGGCCAGGCGGGCCGGCCCCTTGGCCAGTTCTCGCGGGTTTCTGGCCGTGATCCGACGTTTGGCGGCGAGGTCGGCGCCCACGGTCACCTCCCCGGCGCGCACCAGTACTCCGCTCGCGTGACCCGGGGGGCCGCAGACGAGGTTGAGGCTGAACCACATGCCGTAGATGAAGTAGACGTACGCGTGTCCGGGCGGGCCGAACATCGAGGCGTTGCGGGCGGTGCGCCCGCGGTAGGCGTGGGAGCCGGGGTCGGCCTCGCCCGCGTACGCCTCCACCTCCGTGATGCGCAGTTCCATCGGGCCCTCCGGAGTACGGCGGACCAGGATCCGTCCGAGCAGATCGGGGGCCACGGTCAGGACCGGGCGGTCGAAGAAGGACCGGGGCAGGGGCGTACGGTCGGGGCGCGCGCTCATCCGGCCGAGCGTAGTGGAACGCGGGCCCGGGGAACCGGGGCCTAAGGTTCCGCAGTGTTAGGGGCCGTATCCGTATCAGGGGAGACAGACATGGGTTTCAGGAAGCTGCTCGCGAGCCTGGGTGCCGGCGGCGCTTCGGTCGACACGATCATCACCGAGCCGAACGTGGTGCCCGGCGGGATCGTCCAGGGCGAGGTGCGGATCCAGGGCGGATCCGTGGAGCAGCAGATCGAGGGGCTCTCGGTCGGGCTCCAGGCGCGCGTGGAGGTGGAGGGCGGCGACCACGAGTACAAGCAGGACGTCGTCTTCACCAAGCAGCGGCTCGGCGGTGCCTTCAAGGTGCAGCCGAACGCGCTGCACGTGGTGCCGTTCGCGCTGGAGATCCCGGCGGAGACGCCGATCACCCACTTCGAGGGCCACCCCCTGCACGGGATGAACATCGGGGTGAGCACGGAGCTGGAGATCGCGCGCGCGGTGGACGCGGGTGACCTGGACCCGATCAACGTGCACCCGGTGCCGGCGCAGCAGGCGATCCTGGACGCGTTCCGGCAGCTGGGCTTCTCCTTCCGCAGTGCGGACATGGAGCGCGGGCACATCCGCGGGACGCGCCAGACGCTGCCCTTCTACCAGGAGATCGAGTTCCTGCCGCCGTCGCAGTACCGGGGTCTGAACCAGGTGGAGCTGACCTTCGTGTCGGACGGGCACGAGATGGACGTCGTGCTGGAGATGGACAAGAAGCCGGGGCTGTTCAGCGAGGGCAGTGACACCTACCGCTGCTTCCAGGTGGGTCTGCACTCGTACGAGGGGACCGACTGGGCCGCGTACCTGAACCAGTGGATCGCCTCCGTCGGTTCGCAGCGCAACTGGTTCTAGGCTCGGGGGCGTACGCCCGCACGCGTTTCCCATCAGGAGGTACAGCTGTGGCCCAGCAGAACAGGGCACCCCTTCCGCACGACTTCCACCCGGAGGTGCCGACCTTCGGCGTGACGAGTGAGGACGTCTCCGACGGTGCCGACCTGCACGCGGCGCAGGTCCTCACGGGGAAGAACATCTCGCCGGAGCTGAGCTGGGAGGGCTTCCCCGAGGGGACCAAGAGCTTCGCGGTGACCTGCTTCGACCCCGACGCGCCGACGGGCAGCGGGTTCTGGCACTGGGTGCTGTTCGACATCCCGGCCTCGGTGACCTCGCTGCCGGCGGGTGCGGGCAGCGGGGACTTCGTGGGGCTGCCGGAGGGCGCGGTGCACGTGCGCAACGACTACGGCACGCGCGACTTCGGCGGGGCGGCTCCGCCGCGCGGCGAGCGGCACCGGTACGTGTTCACCGTGTACGCGGTGGACCGGGAGCAGCTCGGGCCGGACGCGGACTCCTCCCCGGCGGTCGTCGGGTTCCACCTGCGGTTCCACGCGCTGGGCCGGGCCCAGCTGATCGGTGAGTACGAGTCGCCCGCGGCTCGTTGATCGTTCTCCCGGTGTTCGCCCGGTCCTGGTCTAAAGAAGGCCGGGGCCGGGCATTTTTATTGCGTTGTCCCGCGTGGCGCGCGCGGCCAGAGTGGTTGCGGGCCTTGCCGCCAGGGTGGTCGCGGGCCTGCACACGGGAGGTGGGCGAGATGCGGGACACGCTGGTACTGAACGCGAGCTTCGAGCCGCTGTCGACGGTGTCGTTGAACCGGGCCGTCGTTCTGGTGCTCCAGGACAAGGCCGTGGTGGAACAGTCCCATCCCGAACTGCGTGTGCGCGCGGCCGCCGTGGACCTTCCGATGCCCCGGGTGATCCGGCTGTGCAGGTACGTTCGGGTGCCGTTCCGAAGACATGCTCCCTGGTCACGGCGGGGGGTGCTGGTCCGGGACCAGCACCGGTGCGCGTACTGCGGGAGGCGCGCGACGACCGTGGACCATGTGCTGCCGAGGGCTCAGGGGGGCGGGGACACCTGGCTGAACACGGTGGCGTCCTGTGCCGAGGACAACCACCGGAAGGCGGCGCGGACTCCGGAGGAGGCGGGGATGCCGCTGCTGCGCAAGCCCTTCGTGCCGTCTCCGGCGGACGCGATGCTGCTCGCGCTGGGGGTGGGCGGGCAGGAGCAGCTGCCCGACTGGCTGGCCCGCTCCGCCTGATTCCCGCCCGCCCCACCCGTCTCGTGCGCCCCGTCCGCGGCCTTGTGCCGCGGACGGGGCGGCGTATTTCTGCTACGTCTTTCAGCGGAGCAGCAGTTGGACGATGGCCACGACGCCGACGGTGACGATGACTCCGCGCAGGACGGCCGGGGGCAGTCGGCGGCCGACCTTGGCGCCGATCTGGCCGCCGATGGTGGATCCGACGGCGATGAGCAGGACGGCCGTCCAGTCGAACTCGGCGACGAAGAGGAAGAAGACGGCGGCGATGCCGTTGACGAGGGCCGCGACCACGTTCTTGACGGCGTTGATCCGTTGCAGCTCCTCGCGGAGCAGGAGTCCCATCAGGCCGAGGTAGAGGACGCCCTGGGCGGCGCCGAAGTAGCCCCCGTAGGCGCTGGAGAGCAGCATGCCGGTGAGCAGGGCGGGGCCGCCGTCGGGGTGTGCGGTGTCTCCTCCGGCGGCTTCCTGGCGGCGGCGCAGGGCCGCGGCGAGCCTGGGCTGGAGGACGACGAGGACGAGGGCCAGGCCGATGAGGACGGGCACGATGGTGTCGAAGGAGTCCGACGGCAGGGTCAGGAGCAGGATCGCGCCCGCGAGCCCGCCGACGAGGGAGACGGCGCCGAGCCGCAGGATGCGGCCGCGCTGCCCCTTCAGTTCGCTGCGGTAGCCGATGGCCCCGCTGATGGAGCCGGGGACGAGGCCGAGGGTGTTGGAGACGTTGGCGGTCACCGGGGGCAGGCCGGTGGCGAGGAGCACCGGGAAGGTGATCAGGGTGCCGGAACCGACGATGGTGTTGATGGTGCCGGCGCCGATTCCGGCGGCGAGGACCGCGAGTGATTCCCAGATGGACATGGACATGGACGGAGCCATCCCCTTTGTGTGAGTGAGTCGCCTCCCCGCCATGAAGGTCGAGGGGCCTCACCGATCATGCACGAAGGGGAGGGCGGCGTCAGTCGATGGGGGGCTGCTCGCGGCGCTCGGGTCCGCTGTCGGTCTCGGGGGCTCCCTTGCCGGGGTTCTGCGGGTTGAAGCCGGTCGAACCGCCGCCGAGGGGGCCGAAGTTGCCCATGGCGCCCGAGAGGCCCTTGAGCGCGTCACCGATCTCGCTGGGCACGATCCAGAGCTTGTTGGCGTCGCCTTCGGCGATCTTCGGGAGCATCTGGAGGTACTGGTAGGCGAGGAGCTTCTGGTCGGCGTCGCCGGCGTGGATGGACTCGAAGACGGTGCGGATGGCCTGGGCCTCGCCCTCGGCCTTGAGGGCGGCGGCCTTGGCCTCACCTTCGGCGCGCAGGATGGAGGACTGCTTCTCACCCTCGGCGCGCAGGATCTCCGACTGCCGGACGCCTTCGGCCTGGAGGATCGCGGCGCGCTTGTCCCGGTCGGCGCGCATCTGCTTCTCCATCGAGTCCTGGATGGAGGTCGGCGGCTCGATGGCCTTGAGCTCGACGCGGTTGACGCGGATGCCCCACTTGCCGGTGGCCTCGTCGAGGACCCCGCGCAGCGCGGCGTTGATCTCCTCGCGGGAGGTGAGGGTCCGTTCCAGGTCCATGCCGCCGATGATGTTGCGCAGCGTGGTGACGGTGAGCTGCTCGATGGCCTGGATGTAGCTGGCCACCTCGTAGGTCGCGGCGCGGGCGTCGGTCACCTGGTAGTAGATGACGGTGTCGATGTTGACGACCAGGTTGTCCTGGGTGATGACCGGCTGCGGCGGGAAGGGGACGACCTGTTCGCGGAGGTCGATCCGGTTGCGGATGGAGTCGATGAACGGGACGACGATGTTGAGGCCCGCGTTGAGGGTGCGGGTGTAGCGGCCGAACCGTTCGACGATGGCGGCGCTGGCCTGCGGGATCACCTGGATCGTCTTGACCAGGGCGATGAAGACCAGTACCACCAGGATGATCAGGACGATGATGATCGGTTGCATGCGGTTCCCCGTGCCCTTCCGGCTGTCTGTGCTGCCCCGTTGATCGGAGTCTCGCAGACCCCGGGGCCGCGGGTGGGCTGCTTGCTCACATGACGACCGCGGTCGCCCCGTCGATGTCGACGACGTCGACGGACTGGCCGGGTTCGAAGCTGCTGTGCGTGTCCAGGGTGCGGGCGGACCAGATCTCGCCGGCGAGCTTGATGCGGCCGCCGCTGCCGTCGACCCGTTCGAGGACGACGGCGGACCTTCCCTTCAACGCCTCGATGCCGGTGCGGTGTTGGGGCCGCTGGTCGCGGTGCCGGTTGGCGATGGGCCGGACGACGGCGATCAGCGCGACCGACACGATGACGAAGATCAGCACCTGGGCCACCGCTCCGCCGCCGAGGGCCGCCGTGACGGACGCGGCGACGGCGCCGACGGCGAACATGCCGAACTCCGGCATCGCGGTGAGGACCAGGGGGATCCCCAGTCCGACCGCGCCGATGAGCCACCACACCCATGCGTCGATGTCCACATGGTCATGGTAGGTCGGGCGGGCGCGGCCGGACAGGGCGCGAAGGCCGTCCTGCGGGGCGGACTAGCGCAGGGGCAGGCCCTGGGCGGTCCAGCGGTCGTGCTCGTTGCGCTCCACGATCAGCGGGAGGCCGAAGCAGAGGGAGAGGTTGCGGGAGGTCAGCTCCAGGTCGATGGGGCCGGCCGTGACGACCTTGCCCTGCCGGATCATCAGGACGTGCGTGAATCCGGGGGCGATCTCCTCGACGTGGTGCGTGACCATGACCATGGACGGGGCCATGGGGTCGCGGGCCAGGCGGCCGAGGCGGCGGACGAGGTCCTCGCGGCCGCCGAGGTCGAGGCCGGCGGCGGGCTCGTCGAGGAGGAGGAGCTCGGGGTCGGTCATCAGGGCGCGGGCGATCAGGGTGCGCTTGCGCTCGCCCTCGGAGAGGGTGCCGAACTTGCGGTCGAGGTAGTCGGACATGCCCAGCCGGTCGAGGAAGGCGCGGGCGCGCTGCTCGTCGACCTCCTCGTACTCCTCCTGCCAGGTCGCGGTCATGCCGTAGGCGGCGGTGAGCACGGTCTGCAGGACGGTCTGCCGCTTGGGGAGCTTGTCGGCGAGCGCGATGCCGGCGACGCCGATGCGCGGCCGCAGCTCGAAGACGTCGCTGCCGGGCTTGCCCAGGGTGCTGCCGAGGATGGTGGCGGCGCCCTTGGTGGGGAAGAGGTAGCTGGAGGCGAGGTTCAGCAGCGTGGTCTTGCCGGCGCCGTTGGGGCCGAGGATGACCCAGCGCTCCCCCTCCTTCACCGACCAGGAGACCTGGTCCACCAGAGCCCGGCCCTCGCGGACCACGGATACGTCCACCAGCTCCAGAACATCGCTCATGAGCGTGTTGTCACCCCTTGCAGTCACGGTTCTCTGTGCCCGCCTGTAGGCGCGGCCCCAGGGGAAAACCCCAGGGGAAAACCTACGCCACTCGGGGAGGGGTCCGGGCGCCAGGCCGGGTACGGGGCCCGATCCGTAGAGTGGGGGGATGCTTTTCGAACCACGTTCAGGGCGGCTGGCCGCCTGGGGGAACGCGTTGCTGGCCGGTCACGTCTCGCCCGACGAGGCCGCGTCGTCGATCGTGGGCGAGGACGCTTCGCACCGGGTGGCGGGGCTGCCGGGTGAGGCGGGTCCGGTGGGGCTCACGCTGGCGCTGGGGCGGCTGCGGGCGCTGGGGGTGAGCGGGCTGCGGGTGGCGCTGCCGGCGCCGGGGCATCCGCTGGGGCTGAGCGGCCCGCCGGAGTTCAACGCGGCGGCGCTGGAGGCCGAGGAGGCGGTGGTGTGCGCGGGGGCCGCACTGGGGCTGGTGCCCGAGGTCACGGAGGCGGGTCCGGCGGGAGACGTGCACGTGTCGGTGGTGTGGCGGTGCCTGCCGGTGCGGGAGGCACCGCCGGCGGACGTGCCGTCGCTGGGTGAGGCGGAGCGGGAGCTGGCGGAGGCGCTGCGCGAGGCGACGGTGGTGCTGACGCGGCTGGACGTGGCGGCGTCGGGGCCGGTGGCCGAGGCGGCGCTGTCGGCGTACCGGGCGCGGGCGGAGGCGGGCCGGGAGGTGCTGGCTCCGGGGTATCCGGCGCGGGCGGTGCGGGTGCTGGCGCTGGCGCAGCGGGTGGACCTGCTGGTGTCGCTGGCGTACGAGCGGGGGCACGGCGGCGCGGTGGCGGCCTCGGAGATGGCGGCGCGGGCGGAGGCGCTGCGGCCGGTGGAGCGGGTGGCCCGGCGGGCGCTGGTGGCGGCGTACAACGCTCCGCTGGAAGATCGGTAGCCGGCCTGCGTCCGTCGGCCTGAGCTGCGAGAAGGCCCCGCTTCCCGGGGAGAGGGGGGAAGCGGGGCCTCGGCTCGTCAGGGGGTGGGGTCAGTTGTTGACGCCCGTGTTGCCCCAGGCGCCGTTGAGCAGGCCGATGACGTTGGCGGTGTTGCCGACCACGTTCACCGGGACGTGCACGGGGACCTGGACCAGGTTCCCGGAGACCACGCCGGGCGAGCCCACGGCCTCGCCCTCCGCGGACGCACCGCCGTGCGCCGAGGAGACACCCGCGCCGACGGCGACGAGGCCGCCCGCGATCATGGTGACGGCTGCGGCCTTCTTGTAGTTCTTCACTTCTCGTCCTCCAGTACGTCTGCCGCGACCAGCCGCCGCGGCACGCCATGGAGAACGCCGCCCCGCCCGGCGGGATGCGCCGTGTGGGCTACGTACACCCGACCGTATGAATCTCAGCTCAGCCCATTACCGCGTGATCCCGTGCCTGACCGCCCACAACGCGGCCTGGGTGCGGTCGGAGAGGTCGAGTTTCATCAGGATGTTCGAGACGTGGGTCTTCACGGTCTTCTCGGACAGGACGAGGGCCCGGGCGATCTCCCGGTTGGAGCGGCCGTCGGCGATCAGGCCCAGGACCTCCCGTTCGCGGTCGGTCAGGGAGCCGCGGCCGGCCGGGGCGCCCGGGGCGTCCTGGGCCGCGAGCAGGGCTTCGGCGACCTCGGGCTGGAGCAGGACGTGCCCGGCGTGGACGGAGCGGATGGCGCCGGCCAGGGCGTCGGGGTCGATGTCCTTGTAGAGGTATCCGGCGGCGCCGGCCCGCAGGGCGGGGACCACGGTCCGCTGTTCGGTGAAGCTGGTGACGATGAGGACCCGGGCGGGGTTGCCGAGGTCGCGCAGCCGGCGCAGGGCCTCGATGCCGTCGGTGCCGGGCATGGTGACGTCCATCAGGATGACGTCGGGCCGCAGCTCCTCGGCGCGGTCGGTGCCCTCGGCGCCGTCGGCGGCCTCGCCGACGACCTCGATGTCCTCCTGTACCTCCAGGAAGGTGCGCAGGCCGCGCCGGACGACCTGGTGGTCGTCGACGAGCAGTACGCGGATGCGGCCGGGGACGCGGCCGGGGGCGTCAGCCACCGGGGACCTCCATTTCGATCGTGGTGCCCGTACCGGGCTCGGAGCGGACGTCCAGCCGGCCGCCGGCCCCGGCGGCGCGGTCGCGCATGGAGACCAGTCCCAGGTGCCGGCCGGCCTTGCGGACGGTGGGAGGGGAGAAGCCCCGGCCGCCGTCGCGCACCCGCAGGACGGCTCCGCCGCCGGGGGCGCGGGTGAGGGCGACCTCGACGAGGTCGGCGCCGGAGTGGCGCAGGGCGTTGTGGAGGGCTTCCTGGGCGACGCGCAGCAGCGCCTCCTCCTGGGCCGCGGGCAGGGCCCGTACGCCGTCGCAGGTGAAGGTGACGCGGGCGGTGTGGGCGCGGTCCAGGACGCGGACGTGGTTGCGCAGGGTCGCGACGAGGCCGTCCTCGTCGAGGGCGGCGGGGCGCAGCTCGGTCACGGCGGCGCGCAGTTCGTCGGCGGCTTCGGCGGCGAGGGCGGCGACCTGGTGGAGCTCGTCCTTGGCCCGGGCGGGGTCGCGGTCGACGAGGGCGGCGGCGGCCTGGGCGGTCAGGCGCAGGGAGAACAGCTTCTGGCTGACGGCGTCGTGCAGCTCGTGGGCGAGGCGGGAGCGTTCCTCGGCGATGGTCAGCTCGCGGCTGCGTTCGTAGAGGCGGGCGTTGGTGAGGGCGATGGCGGCGTGCTGGGCGAGGAGGGAGAGGAGTTCCTCGTCCTCGTCGGTGAAGCCCGGCTCTCCGCCGGGAGCCGTCCTCTTGTTGGCGAGGAAGAGGGCGCCGAGGGTCTCCTCGCCGTCGCGGACGGGCAGGCCCAGGAAGTCGGACATGTCGGGGTGGGCGGCGGGCCAGCCCTCGAAGCGCGGGTCCTGGCGCACGTCGGCGAGGCGCTGGGGGGCGTCCTGGTGGAGCATCGCGGCGAGGATGCCGTGCTGGCGGGGCAGGGGGCCGATGCGGCGCCACTGGTCCTCGGTGATGCCGTCGACGACGAACTGGGCGAAGCCGCCGTGGTCGTCGGGGACGCCCAGGGCGGCGTACTCGGCGTCGAGGAGCTCCCGGGCCGAGACGACGATCGTGCGCAGGACGTCCTGGACCTCCAGTCGGCGGCTCATGGCGAGCAGGGCGGTGCTGACGGCCGCCAGCCCGGTGCAGGGTCCGTTGTCCATGGGGTCACCGTACCGGCGGCCCTGACCTGCGGGATCGGGCGCCGGTCGTAGGTCTTCGGGCCGGGTGGCGTACGGCTCGGGGAGGGGGTGGGGGGCGGTGTGTCTGCCCTGGGGAGGAGGCGGGGGCGGGGGCGGGTCCTCCTGGAGGCGGAGTTCGGTCACGCAGGGGATTGCTCCTGCAACTCAGGGTGAGACCGTTACGGGTCCGATGTGAGCCCGGGCATAGGACGCACATCACTTACGAAGCCGCGTAGTGGATGCGTAAAGGCGTTGTCAGTGCTGCTGCGGCGGGTGTCCGGGACCAAAGTCCCGGACCGTCGCGGGCCCCTGATCCACTAAGCGGGATCGTATGTCACACCTTTGCCACAGGATTTTGCCGCCGCTAAGAATGGCTCCCGTCGCCAGGCGCCGAGGGATCCCGGATCCCCACGGCGCCTTCCCGCGGCCCCCGCTATTCGAAGAGGTTGCCCCGCATGTCTGCTTCCAGCACTCCCGGTCACAGTCGTCTGACGAAGGCGTACAAGCTGTCGATCGCCGGTGTCGCCACCCTCGGTGCCGCCGCGCTCGCGTTCTCCGTCGTCCCGGCCGGTTCCGGTACGCAGGAGGCCGTGGCCGCCGCTCCCGTGGCGTGGACCCAGTCGATCCAGCAGAACCTCGGCGCCCAGCACGCCGTAGCGGACCAGAAGGCCAAGGACGCGGCGAAGGCCCAGGCCGAGGCGCAGGCGAAGAAGGACCGCGAGGCCAAGGAGGCGGCCAGCCGCTCCGCCGCCCGCACCCCGGTGTTCGCGGACAACCTGGACGGCTGGATCAAGGAAGCCCTCTTCATCATGAAGCGCGAGGGCATCCCCGGCACCTACGCCGGCATCCACCGCAACATCATGCGCGAGTCGAGCGGCAACCCCCGCGCGATCAACCTGTGGGACATCAACGCGAAGAACGGCATCCCCTCGAAGGGCCTGCTGCAGGTCATCCAGCCGACCTTCAACACGTACCACGTCAAGGGCACCAAGTTCGACCTGTACGACCCGGTCGCGAACATCGTCGCCGCGTGCAACTACGCCGCCGACCGCTACGGCTCCATGGACAACGTGAACAGCGCCTACTAGGCCCCCGCGCCTCAGCGGGCGGCGCAGGACCCCCCATGCGCCTCAGGGCGGCCCCCGGAAGACTCCGGGTGCCGCCCTGAGGCGTTCTGTCGTGCCTGGCCGGGTGCGCGGGCGTTACTTGCGCATGACCTCGGGCTCGTGGCGGCGCAGCAGGCGCGCCACGGCGAAGCCGCAGATCACGCCCTGCAGCAGCAGGACGATGACGTCCAGGAACCACTGGCCGGTGGTGTGGTCCCACAGCGGGTCGGTGTTGGTGGGGTTCTGCGGGTCCCAGGGCGCCATGAGCCTGCCCAGGTCCAGGGTGGTGCCGGCGGCGCCGACGGCCCAGCGGGAGGGCATCAGCCAGGCGAACTGCTCCAGGCCGACCTTGTCGTACAGCTGGAACAGGATGCCGGTGAAGACGACCTGGACGATCGCGAACATCACGAGCAGCGGCATGGTCTTCTCGGCGGTCTTCACCAGCGAGGAGATCACCAGGCCGAACATCATCGCGGTGATGCCGAGCGCGGTGACCGAGACGCAGAGCTCGACGGCCGGGTTCATGAAGAGGCCCTCGGCCGGCAGCTTGCGCGGGGTGAAGGCGATGGCGCAGATGATCGCGCCCTGGATGACCGTGATCACGCTGAGGACGATCACCTTCGACATGAGGTACGCCGACCGGGACAGGCCGGTCGCGCGCTCACGCTCGTAGATGACGCGTTCCTTGATCAGCTCACGGACCGAGTTGGCCGCGCCCGAGAAGCACATGCCGACCGCGAGGATCAGGGTGATCGTGCCCGCGTCGCCGTTGAAGCGCGACGGCGGGGTCGGCGGGGCCAGGCCGAACTTCGCGGGGATCACCGTGGACACGATGCCCAGGACCGCCGGCAGCAGCACCATCAGGGCCAGGAAGCCCTTGTCGGACGCGATCACCGAGACGTAGCGGCGGATCAGCGTCCACAGCTGCGAGCCCCAGGCCTGCGGCTTGGGCGGGATCATCTGCGCCGTGGGCATCGCGACCTGCTGCGGGGCGACCGCGTCGAGGTCGGCGGCGTACAGCTGGTAGTGCTGCGAGCCCTTCCAGCGGCCGGCCCAGTCGTAGTCGCGGTAGTTCTCGAAGGCGGAGAACACGTCGGCCCAGGTGGTGTAGCCGAAGAAGTTCAGCGCCTCGTCCGGCGGACCGAAGTAGGCGACGGAGCCGCCCGGGGCCATGACCAGCAGCTTGTCGCAGAGGGCCAGCTCGGCGACGGAGTGGGTCACGACGAGGACCGTGCGGCCGTCGTTGGCGAGGGTGCGCAGCAGCTGCATGACGTCGCGGTCCATGCCCGGGTCGAGGCCGGAGGTCGGCTCGTCCAGGAAGATCAGCGAGGGCTTGGTGAGCAGCTCCAGGGCCACGGACACGCGCTTGCGCTGGCCGCCCGAGAGCGAGGTGATCTTCTTGTCCTTGTGGATGTCGAGCTTGAGCTCGCGCAGCACCTCGTCGATGCGGGCGTCGCGCTCGGCCTCGGCGGTGTCGCCCGGGAAGCGGAGCTTGGCCGCGTACTTCAGGGCGGTGGAGACCTTCAGCTCCTTGTGCAGGATGTCGTCCTGCGGGACCAGGCCGATGCGCTGGCGGAGCTCCGCGAACTGCTTGTACAGGTTGCGGTTGTCGTAGAGGACCTCACCCTGGTCGGCGGGCCGGTAGCCGGTCAGCGCCTTGAGGAGCGTCGACTTGCCGGAGCCGGAGGGGCCGATGACGCCGATCAGCGACTTCTCCGGGACGCCGAAGGTGACGTCCCTGAGGATCTGCTTGCCGCCGTCGACCGTGACCGTGAGGTGGCGGGCCGAGAAGGAGACGTCACCGGTGTCGACGAACTCCTCGAGGCGGTCGCCGACGATCCGGAACGTCGAGTGGCCGACGCCGACGATGTCGGTGGGGCCGAGCAGCGCGCTGCCGGACTTCTGCAGGGGCTGGCCGTTGACGTACGTGCCGTTGTGGCTGCCGAGGTCGTGGATCTCGAAGCGGCCGTTGGTGGAGCGGAACTCCGCGTGGTGGCGCGAGACCTGGAGGTCCGAGACCACGAGCTCGTTCTCCAGGGCACGGCCGATGCGCATGACGCGGCCGACGGCGATCTGGTGGAACGTCGTCGGGCTGCGGTGGTCGCCGGCGTAGCCGGGCGCCGCGGACTGCTGCGGGGCCTGGTGCTGCTGCGGGGCCTGGTGCTGCTGCGGGGCCTGGTGCTGCTGCTGCGGCACGAACGGCTGCTGCTGCTGCGGGGGCTGGTGGTGCTGGGGCTGCTGCTGATGGGCCTGGTGCTGCTGGTCCCAGGCGGGCTGCTGCGGCTGCTGGTGCTGCGGAGCCGGTGGCTGGAACGCCGGGGCCTGGCCCTGCGCGACCGGGGCCTGATAGGCCGGCTGTTGCTGCGGGGCCGCCGTGGCGGCGCTCGGATTCAGCCGCGGGCCGTCCGTCGCGTTGCCGAGGTGGACCGGCGTTCCGGGCACGAGCTCCGTCTGCTGGACCCGCGCGCCGTGCACGTAGGTGCCGTTGGTGCTGCCGTGGTCCTCGATGGCCCAAGCACGGCCGTTCCAGCTGATGGTGGCGTGCCGCCAGGACACGCGCGCGTCGTCGATCACCATGTCTCCCTGGGGATCGCGCCCCAGCGAGTACGACCTGGACGGATCGAGCGTCCAGGTCCTTCCGTTCAATTCCAGTACGAGTTCCGGCACTCCAGCCCCACTTAAGGTCCCCCGAGAATCCCCCTGGCGTCCAGGGAGAACGACGTCAGGGAGTCTAGGGATGGCGAACATCCGGGGGAACTATTTCAGGCCTGCGGCCACATGTGGAATCCGGGCCTTCCGCAGGCCTCTACGCCTGCCCGTTGACGGGGTCGAAAGTCACCCGGAGAGTGAGATACGGGACTTCTCGCCCCACTCGGCTCGGTTACGGGGGTCGCCGCATGCGCCGCATCCGCTGGGGAGACGTGCTGTTGTCCGGGATCGCCGCCGTGGGGTGGTCGGTGGCCGCCATGGCGGGGGTGGCCGCGCTGGGGCTGCACCTGCTGGGCGCCGATGCCGAGGGGGGCTCCCTGGGGGCGAGCACCGCCGCGGTGGTGGCCGCGGCGGTGGGCGGGTCGGTGACGGCGACCGGGGAGGTGTCGGCGCTGGGACTCGCCGCGGACGGCGGGGCCGCCGTGGACCTCCGGCCGCTGGGGGTCGCCCTGGTGGGGGCGGTGGTGCTGGGGTGGGTGTTCCTGCGGGGGCTGCGGGGGTCACCGGAGCGGCCCGACGGGGTGGAGACCGCCGTCCGGGCGGTGGTGGTCGGGGCGCTGTTCCTCGGGGTGGCGGGCGGGCTGGCGTGGGCCGGGCACGGGGCGGTGGCCCTGGACGGGGCGGCGCCGCAGGTGGTCGTGCCGGGGATCGGGGACGTCGGGGGGCTGCTGCGGCCCCGGGTGCGGGTGGGCTTCGCGGTGGATCCCGGGGCTTCGGTGGCGGGCGCCGGGGTGTGGGTGGCGGTGGTGCTCGGCGTGGCGCTGCTCGCCTCGCGGTACGGGCCGGCGGGCGCGTGGGCCGCCCGGCTGCGGCCGGCGGTGTCCTCGGTGCTGGCGGTGCTGGTGGTGGCGGTGGGGGCCGGGGCGGCGGTGGCCGGGTGGGCGGCCGCGCAGGACGCGCGGCCCGGGCGGGTGGCGGGGGCCGCGCTGCTGGGGGCGCCGAACGGGAGCTGGACGGGGCTTCTGCTGGGGCTGTCCGTACCGGTGCGGGGGCGCGCCGCCGGGGAGCCGGGGCGGCTGCTGCCGCCGCCGCTGTCGCGGGGGGAGCCGGTGTCGGTGGCGGGGCTCGCGGAGTACGACGGGCGGGCCTGGCTGCTGGTGGCGGGGGCGGGGGTGCTGCTGCTGTACGCCGGGGTGCGGGCGGCGGTGCGGAGTCCGGGGCGCGGGGTGGCGGGGTGCGCGGTGCGGCTGGGCGTGGTGACGGGGGTGGTGCTGGCGGGGCTGGTGTGGCTGACGGGGGTGTCGGTCGAGGTGCCGGGGGTGGCGGCGGTGTCGCTGCGGGGTGACGCGGGGTACGCGCTGGTGGCGGGCGCGGTGTGGGGCGCCGTGGCCGGCGCCGCGGGAGCCCTCCTGACCCGGGGCGGCCCGGACCCCGCCGCCGGGGTGCCGCCGTATCCGGGTCCCGTCCCGCGGGGGCGGGGCGGCCCGGACCCCGCCGGGGTGCCGCCCTCTCCGGGTCCCGTCCCGCGGGGTCGGGGCGGCCCGGACCCCGCCGGGGTGCCGCCCCGGCCCGGGGCTGGTC
>NZ_JBHVUQ010000177.1:0-15041 GCF_042884105.1 Streptomyces sp. NPDC058157 | reverse complement strand
GGGACCCCCAGCGCTGCGCGCTGGGCAGAGAGACTGCCTGCGCTGCGCTCCGGCAGAGCTGCCTTCGGCAGCAATCCCTTCCGCTTCGCTCCAGGGGATGCCCAGCGCTGCGCGCTTGGCAGGGAACCTGCCTGCGCTGCGCTCCGGAGCCTCAGGGCTGCGTGCTGAGGAGAGGCTCGGCCTCGCTTCGCTAGGCCTAGGCGCCTTCGGCGCCTGATGCCTGCGCTGCGCTCCGGCAGAGCTGCCTTCGGCAGCAATCCCCTCCGCTTCGCTCCAGGGATGCCAAGCGCGCAGCGCTTGGCAAAGAGGCTGCCTGCGCTGCGCTCCGGCAGGGCCCCCTTCAGGGGCCAGTCCCTTCCGCTTCGCTCCAGGGACCCCGAGCGCTGCGCGCTCGGTAGAGAACCCGCATGCGCTTCGTTCCAGGGATCCCAAGCGCTGCGCGCTTGGCAGAGAGACTGCCTTCGGCAGCACGCCCCTCCGCTTCGCTTCGGAGCCTCAGCCCTGCGTGCTGAGGAGAGCCTCGGCCTCGCTTCGCTAGGCCGAGGCGCCTTCGGCGCCTTGCTCTTCTGCTTCGCTCCGGCGGGGCTCCCTTCGGCAGAAGTCCCCTTAAAGCAGCGTTTCTTATGGCGTGATCGTTCGGTGAACCGTGCATGGCAGATCTGGTTGAGCGGCTGGTGCCGGACGAGTTGTGGGTGCTGTTCCGGCGGGTGGTAGCGCCGACGGAGGTCATACGTCCGCAGGGTGGCGGCCGACGCCGGGCGGGTGACCGCGAAGCCCTGGCCGCGATCATCTTCGTGGCCACCTCGGGCTGCACCTGGCGGCAGCTTCCGCCAGTGTTCGGCCAGAGCTGGCAGACGGTCTACCGGCGCTTCGCCCTGGGGAGTCGGGCCCGGGTCTGGGCCCGACTCCACCGCGTCATCCTCGACGAACTCGGCGCCCGCGGGGAACTCGACTGGTCGCGCTGCGCGATCGATTCTGTCAGCATGCGGGCTGCAAAAGGGGGCCTCTGACGGGACCGAATCCGACCGATCGAGGCACGTGGGGATCGAAGATGCATCTGCTCACCGACCGGAACGGACTGCCGCTGTCGCTGGGTATCTCCGGTGCGAACATGCATGACAGTCAAGGTCTTGAACCGCTCGTGCGGGGCATCCCGCCGATCCGCTCACGCCGCGGCCCACGGCAGCGACGACCGGCGAAACTGCACGCCGACAAGGGCTACGACTACGATCACCTGCGTCGATGGCTCCGCAAGCACGGCATCCACCACCGCATCGCCTGTAAGGGATCGAATCCTCACAGCGGCTCGGCCGCCACCGATGGGTTGTTGAGAGGACCGTGTCCTGGCTCGCCGGCTGCCGTCGCCTCCACCGCCGCTACGAGCGCAAGGCCGAACACTTTCTCGCCTTCGCCGGCATAGCCGCAGCCCTCATCTGCCACCGCAGACTCGTCCAGGACGGGCAGGAACAGTCAGCGTGAGGCCCCGACACTGGCGACCCAGACACCGAACGGCATGGTCTCCGGGTCGGTCCCGGTCTTCGTCGAGACGCTCTGCACGTCATCCAGATCCGACCAGACGATGGAGCCTGGCTCGCTGTTGGCCAGAAAGCCCTCGACGACCGGAGCGAGGTCGTCGGAAGCCACATAGGTACCGCTGAACGGCAACGAATCCGGGGGCACGGAACCGGTTGAGCACCGGAGCTGCCCGGCCTGTTCGTCGTGCCACACGTAGAAGGTCGCCACGCCGGGAAAGCCCAGATCGAGAATGCGTTGCCGGATGGCAGCAGCAGTCCGCTCGAAGGCAGCCACCACCGCGGCGACGGACAACGAAATCCTGTCCTCGTCCGCCGCACCCAGCGACCAGGTGTTGGTCTCCCACTCCACCCGCCGGTCAGCCGGCTCCAGCACCAGGGGCTCGTCCGCCACCTCAGCAATCCACGTCAACAGCACCACACCAGTATCCTGCAGAGCTCGGCCCGAGAATCACCAAAAGAAACAACGTCTAAAGCGCTGCGCGCTTGGCAGAGAACCCCCTGCGCTTCGCTTCGGGGCCTGAGCGCTGCGCTCGCGGGTGGCCCCTTCGTGGCCCCAGCATCTTGCCTTCGAGGAGCTTGCCTACTCCGCGGGCCCCAGGACCCGATCTTCCCTGAGGCATTCCTCCGCTTTGCTACAGGACCTGAGGTGCTACGCGCTCAGGAGAGAAAGGCCTCGCTTCGCGAGCCGGCCTCCGTCTGGGGGCCTGTCCTCCGCTTCGCTGCGGACACCGTGCTTCGCGCGGTAGGGCTCGGCTTGGTCGAGGCTACAGCCGGCCCTTCGGGCCGGGTCCTGCGCTTTGCTCGGACAGGTTCGGGTGGAGCTCAGCGGAACCCGAACCTCCGCAGGTGTGAGTGGCCCCGTTTTATTCAGTCTGGATCTCCGGCCCGTAGGACGGTCCGGTCTCCCACCTGGGTCCTTCCAGGTTCGCCTTCAAGACCAGCCTGGTCTGCGGGTCGAAAGCAGCCGGGTTCCGTCGATGGATTCCGTCCGGTTCCAGGGCTGTGGCCCCTCGTGCGAGGAGTTCGAGTCGCGCCTGCGGCTGGTCAGTGCTCGAAGATCTCTCCCAGAGGTATCTCACTGCCCAACTTGGATGCCAGGCACGGACCGTGCACGTAGAACTGTTGGGATTCCACCCTGTTTGGCTTCGTCGCGGTCAGCTTGACGAACTGGGGGTCTGTTTCCAATAGACCCCCAGAACATACGGCACACATATAGGATAGTTCGCTCACAACTCCTCCTCCAGGGTCCTCGGCCACTTGGTCGGGAGCTCCCTTGTTCATCTCAGCCAAACGGGCGATCTTCCCTCAGCCTGTAGTGCCACCAGCCGCCTCTTCTCCGGGGATCTCGGTACGCGAAAGGGTCAGGCAGCGTCCTTCGCCACAGCTCTTTATCCAGGCCCATGACCATGCCACCGAGTTCCTGACGTGCTGGTATCGGGAGGAGAGGCAGGACCCGTTCAAGCAGGTCCCTCGCTTCGGCAACATTCTCAAGCCCGTCAGAAGGACACGGGCACACGGCATACGAAATCTCTAGATATCGGCCCGGCTTGGCGAGAAAGTGCCGATACCAACGGAGAGCCGCCTCAACGCAGCCTGGCCATACGTCTTCGACGTCGGCCCGTCTCTCAAGCCTGTGAACCGCCGCAGACGTACACGGTGACAAATGGTCAATTTTGTAGGGACGGCCCACCGCACAGAGCCGCCGGTGAGGGACGCGCAAAGCGCCCGGCCGCCTACGCGGCATGACCCTTTCGGGCAGTGATCATCATGTCTCATATGCTCACACGAGCCAGCCCGCACTGTCGACTCACAAGAGCTGAACCATCATCGCTGCTTCAAACTGTGTGCCGGATTGACTCAGGAACCAGACCCATGGCGCCCTTAACCAGGACGCCTACTGGCTGTCGCGGATCAGTACAGCTGCACAGCACTCGATGAACCCGCACAACAGTGCCCCGGAACTGAAACTCTGCTCTACTCGGCTGGATCTTGACGTGATCCGGCAGTGAACAAACCCCCGAAGCGATGTCCGAGCTCGCACGCATGGACAACCTGGTCGAACGCCTGACCGCGGAGGGGGGATCCACCGTCTGGAATGTCCAGGGGCTCAGCGCACGCGCGCTGTGGGAGCAGGTGCGTCAAGAAGCCGACCGGTTCCTCCACGCGGAGGGCGAGACGGAACGGACGTTGCCGTTGGCTTAGGTAGCTCCGCTGACGACTGGGCCTGAGCCCTTGCAACGCAATCGCGTGCCCTGCGTTTGGCGCCGTACCTGATCGACTGGTGCGGTGCGCCGGTAGCGCGAGCTCCGCCGGGCGCGGCCTGACTGGGCGCGCAACGTGGCGCCGACCAGGCGGCCCGCGAGTTCTCCGGGTGGATCGGTCCAGTTCGTTCAGGACGTTCAAATTTCGGTCAGCGGACATCACCGCGAGCGTCCGCCCTCACCACCACGGCCACCCGCTCCAGGGCGGGGCAACAGGGGCGAGAGCAAGGACGGCCTGCGGTGCGACTGCGGGCACCGCACGACGACATCCTCTCCTCCGCCCACACAGTCCGGGACACCCTCGTCGGCCAGTGAAGGACCCCCGACGCCCATCAGCCGGTAGTGGACCGTGCATATAGGCCAGGTGGTCTTCTCCGCCAGCCCCGGGGACAGCGAACCTGTCTGCGGGGCTGGGGTCAGCGGGTGGGGGTCACGTCGTCGTAGGGGGCCAGGAGCACGGTCATCGGTGGTGGGGTCGGGCAGTGGAGCATCAGGCGGTCAGGAGGGGGGGTTCAGCTTGCTGTAGGGCCAGGGCAGGAAGTCCTCGTCCGCGGTTTGGCGTCCGGACTGCTCACCTCGACGGTGGGGTTCAGATCGGGTGGCAGGCCGGGTTAGCCAGAACGGGCCTGCTCTGCCGTGCTGCGGGGTTCAGCCGGCTCTCATGCGCCTCGGGCAGCGACCGCCAGGGCAGCCGAAGTTGCCAGGCCGAGGTGGCCAGCGACTGAGTTTTCGTTCAGTCGCTGGTCGTCAGTCGCTGATGAAACTGCAGGTCAGGGGGGTGCGGGGGAGGATTCAGCGACTGAAGCGACTGTAGGTTGGGTATATGAGGACATTCCTGCGTGCGCGTGTGCGTCATATATAGGGAGCTTCAGTCGCTTCAGTCGCTGTTTTCTGGAGAGAGGGCATTTGACCTGGTGTTTTTCTTGAGGGGGGATCAGCGACTGAAGGAGTTCGGTCGCTGCGGCGTGGTGTTCAGTCGCTGGCGGGGGTGCGGTGTTCGACACGCCGGGAGTGGGTTCCCGACACGCTGTACACGCCGGGGGCGTTGCTTCGCTAGGCTATGTCTGTTGTTGAGTCGCTTCAGTCGCTGATAGGGGAGCTAGATGCCCGTTGAGCTGCGGTTTTCTCGCAGTGACTCAGGGCAGGGCACCCCTGGTCGCTCGGTCGCTGGGCTCCGCCTGGCGAAGTGGTGCGTGAGCAACGGCTGGTCTGTGCACCCGTTGGCCCCCGGCAGGAAGACTCCCGCGGCCAACTGCCGGGACTGCGCTGGGACCGGGCACACCCATCAGGGGTGTGCGTGCATCGCCGAGGGTCGCTGGTGCCACGGGTTTCACGCGGCGACGCTGGACCACACCCGTATCGAGGACTGGTGGGGGACCAACCCCTACCTCGGCGTGGGAGTTGCCTGCGGACCGTCGGACCTGGTCGTGATCGACATCGACGCGCACGCCGGAGAGCTGCCGGCCCGGGACCGGATCCTCCCCGGCATCCCCATCGCCGAGGGGATCGACCTCGACGGGATGAGCACCGGCTACCACTCGCTCGCCGTCCTTGCCGCGCTGCGTGGCGAGGCCTCTCCTGCCACAGACACCACCACCTTGCGGGTGCAGACCCCGTCCGGTGGCATGCACGTCTGGTACAGGGCCACCGACGGCCGACGCTGGCAGTGCTCCACGGGATCGGGCAAGCGTGCTCTGGCCTGGCAAGTGGACGTGCGTGCGCACGGCGGGTACATCATCGCCCCCGGCACCAGTACCGAGGCCGGGACCTACACACCCCTCGGCACCGCTCGCCGGCCCGCCCCGCTGCCGGCGTGGCTCGCCCAGGAACTGCAGCGGACGGGCCATCTGCCGGCTGCTCACATCCCCGCGCCGCGTCCCGTGCCTCCACGGGCCCGTCAAGCGGTCCTGGCGGCAGGAGGGGGGCAGGACCAGACTTCGAGGCTGCTGGCTGCCCTGCTGGCCGATGTGGCCGCCTGTGGCGGCGTCAGCGAGGGCGCCGGATTCACGGAGAAGCTGAACCGTGCGGCTTTCACCCTCGGAGGGCTGGCGGCCGCGGGGCACCTCGCCGAGGCGGTGGCCGAGGAGGCGCTGCAGCAGACGGCGGACGCCGCCCGTCCCGGACAGGCGGCGCGCTCGACCCAGATCATCCGCAGGGGCATGGCCGCGGGCGCGCTGCGTCCCCTCCACCTCGGAGGCCGCCGGTGACGCCTACGCCCGATACCGGTGACTTCCTGTTCGACTTCGACCCGGAGGCCATCGCCGCGCAGATCCTGGCTCAGCCTCCGGTACCGGTCCCGGCCCAAGGTCGGGAAGAGGTGCTGCCCGGCCCCGCTACGGCTGCGGGTCTGATCCCGGATACTCTGAGTGATCGCGGTAACGCCAAGCTTTTCGTGCGGCTGTATGCGGGCGACTACCGGCACGTGCCCGGCCTGGGCTGGTACCGGTGGGACACCACCCGCTGGCAGGTCGACGAGGACGACACCGTCGTCTGGGCCGCCGGCGACCTCGCGGAAGCGATCGCCACCACCGACCCCCGCGGAGTCCACAGCAACCAGGCCCTGCAGAAGCACCGCCGGCGCGCTCTGAGCACGTCGGGGATGAACGCCATGCTCACTCAGGCCAAGGCGGCCCCTGGCATGGTCCTGCGCGCCGAACTCCTCGATGCCGACCCCTACGCCCTCTGCACCCCGGCCGGCATCGTCGACCTCCGCACCGGGCTGATCCGCTCGCCCCAGCCCGACAAGGACTTCCACTCCCGCTCCACGTCCACGGGGCCCCAGGCTCAGCCGACCCCGCGCTGGGACCGGTTCCTCGCCGACACCTTCGGCGACGATGCCGAAGGCCGGGAGATGATCGACTTCCTGCACCTGATGCTCGGCTACTCCATCACGGGGGATGTCGGGGCACAGGTCATGCCGTTCCTGTTCGGATCGGGCAAGAACGGCAAGTCGGTGCTGCTCGATGTGCTGATGAAGCTTCTCGGTGACTACGCCGACGCCGCCCCTCCCGGGTTCCTCATGGCCCGTACCTTCGACGGCCACCCCACCGAGCTCGCCGAACTCCACGGCCGACGCGTCATCGTCTGCTCCGAGGTCAAGCCCGGGGACAAGTTCGACGAAGCCAGGGTCAAACTCCTCACCGGCGGCGACCGGATCAAGGCCCGCCGCATGCGCCAGGACTTCTTCTCCTTCGCGCCCACCCACAAGCTCTGGCTCATCGGCAACCACCGGCCAGAGGTCGGCACCGGCGGCTTCGCGTTCTGGCGCCGCATGCGCCTGGTCCCGTTCGAGAAGGTCGTCTCCGACGACCGCAAGATCGACAACCTCGCCGACATCCTCGTCACCGAGGAAGGCCCCGGCATCCTCGCCTGGCTCATCGACGGAGCCCGCCGCTACCTCGCCGGCGAGAAGGACCTCACCGGGCCCACGCCCGTGCGCATCGCCACCACCGCGTACGCGGAGACCGAAGACCACACGGGACGGTTCTTCGAGGAGTGCTGCGTCCTCCATGGCGACCATCGGGCCGAGCAGGCCCGCCTTTACAGCGTCTACCGCACCTGGTGCCAGAATGAAGGAGCGCCCGCGGTCTCCTCCCGTGGCTTTGCGGCCCGGGCCCGCGAGCTCGTGGGCCTCGCCTCACCCAAAGAAATGATCTTGTCCAACTCGAAGAAGTACTACCCCGGCATCGGACTGCTCGCCGAAGAGGAGAACGCATGAGCTCCCTCATCTCCGACGACGAGATCCGCTACGAGGTCGAACTCGTCTGGCTCGAGGACGTCACCGAGCTCGACTACGTCCGCCAGTCCCTCGACCGCCTGCCGACCCGCCGTGGCAAACCCGCCTACCACCGCGACGGACGCCTCGTCGGGTACGCCGAGCTCAGCCCCCAGGCCAAACCGTCCCGCAGCAGCGGCACGTTCCGGCGCCGGGTGTTCTGGCTGCTCCCGCACGACCGCGACGCCCTTCCCGAGGGCCTCTACGCCACCGGCGCCCCGGCCGAAGCGGTCGACCCCACGACCCTCACAGCCGGCAGCAAGGGCAGGAAGACGGAGCGCTCCGAGCGCCCGTCTCAGACCACCGAGGCCTGACGAGACCAGCCGTTCCGGGGCGCTTGAGTGCGGCTGTCACTCCCCTGGCCTGGTCGTCGAGATCGGTGGCTTCCGCGACCGCGGTGCCGGCCCGGCGGTCAGGCTGAGGAGGAGCAGGGGGCGCCAGGTGGCGAGGACCGGGTGCAGCACCGGCTCGGGCTGGTCGGGGGGAACGAGCCGCATGATGACCCTCCGCTCGACATCGACCTTCGCGTGATCCTGAACGACTCACTGGAGGCCCGGCCGTGTTCGTCGGGTGGGCCGTGGCGATGTGGGGCGGTTGCTGAGCTGGGGTCGGCGCTTGGGGGTGGGCGTTGGGTGGGCGGGTGCGTGGTCGTTGTGGGGTATCAGCGGGCAATGGGTCGCAAATACGGGTGACATGACCGGGTGGCCTCTTCGCATTCCGCCCTGGCGGTTAGTAAGGTACCCGCATGACCGCTCCATACGATCCGGAAGTCAGGGAAAAGGTAGTCGCCAAGCTGCCCGCCACCCTGCGGCAGGAACTCAAGGTCCGCGCAGCGCAGTTGGGCGTGGACATCCAGGACGCCGTAACCGAGGGCGTCCACGCCTGGCGGGCCGACGCGTCCGCGGCGACGGTCGTCGCCACCGCGGGGGCCTCCTCCTTCTCGACCTACCTTCCCACCGGGCTGTACGGGCACTTCAAGGAGGACTGCCGGGCGCGGGAGGTCCCGTACAACCAGGGCCTGGCGCAGTCGATCCGGCTCTGGCTCGACACGCATCCCTCCCCCGCCGGCCGCCGTCGGCCGGCTCATGAGGGTGCCCGCCGGATCGTGGTCTGCAATCAGAAGGGCGGCGTGGGCAAGAGCGCGATCAGCAACGGCCTGTCCCAGGCCCTCGCCGAGACCGGTGCCCGCGTGTGCGTCATCGACTTCGACCCGCAGGGCCACCTGACGCGCCACCTGGGTGCCGAGATGCTCAGCATCAAGGAGCCCAGCCTCGCCAAGCACATGCTCGGTGAGATCGAAGGCCGGGTCCGCGACCTGCTCGTCCCGATCGAGCACGGGGTGTTCGCGGGCCGCCTCTTCCTGCTGCCCTCCTGTAAGGACGCCTTCCTCCTCGACGCCCGGCTGGCCACGACCCGCCACGTCCGGACCAAGGAGACCGCTCTGGAGAAGGCACTGGAGGAGCTGGAGAAGGAGTTCGACTACATCGTGGTCGACTGCCCGCCGAGCCTCGGCTACACCATGGACACCGCGCTCTACTACGCGCGCACCCGTGAGGGCGAGGCCGCCAAGACCTCGGGCATGATCATCCCGGTGCAGGCGGAGGACACGTCCGCCGACGCGTACGACATGCTCAGCGAGCAGCTCGAGGACCTCGTGGACGACCTCGGCATCGAGATCGCGGAGCTCGGGTTCGTGGTCAACCTGTACGACAGCCGCAAGGGCTACGTCGTCACCTCCTCCCTCAACAGCTGGAAGGAGTTCGGCGACCCGCCGGTCATCACCGTCATCGCGGATCTGAAGGAGCAGCGCGAGGCCGTGCGTGTCAAGCTGCCCCTGCTGCATTACGCGCCGGATTGCGAGCAGGCCGAGGCCATGCGTGAGATCGCCCGGAGGATCGCGGCATGAGCAAGAGCGACCTCCTCGGCACCGGAGCGGCCTTCAGCAACGCGCGCCGGACCGCCGGCCGGAGCGAGCGCGGGCGGGCCAAGGCCGTCGCGCAGGGCGACGTACCGGCGTACGAGCTGATCCGTGTTCCCCTCGACCAGGTGTGTCCCACGCCTCTCAATCCGCGCCGGAACTTCGGGACGGACGAGGAGAAGGCCCGCTTCGGTGAGGAGCTGCGGCAGGCTCAGCTGTCGGCCTGTGTCGTCGTCACCCGGGGTGCGTATCTGGCGCTCTGGCCGGACCACGAGGGCCGGATCGGGGCGGCCACGTATGTGCTGATCAACGGTGAGCGGCGGTTCCGCAGCGCGTTGCACGTGGGGCTGGAATTCCTCGACTTCGTCGTGCGTGACGATCTGGCGGGCTCGCGGACGGACTTCATCGACCATCTGCTCGCGGAGAACCTCGAGCGCGAGGACTTCGACGTGATCGAGCGCGCGCGGGGTGTGCGGCAGCTGGTCGACACGTGTGCGGAGCAGGGGCGGGAGCACGGGGCGAAGTCGCGGGCGGCGGAGCGGCTGGGCAAGTCGCCGTCGTGGGTGACCAATCAGCTGGTGCTGCTGGAGCTGCCGGAGGAGATCCAGCGCATGCTCAGCTCGGGGGAGATGCCGGAGCGGGACGGGCGTCTGCTGGCACGTGCCGCGAAGGACCGTCCGGGGGTGGACGCGGCTGCGCTGTTGGACCTGCTGCGGGAGAGCAAGGCGCAGGAGGCCGAGGTGAAGGCCGTGCAGCGGGAGGTGCTGCGCGAGGCCCGAGAAGTGCATGAGGTGGCGCCGCCCGTGCCGGTGCCCGTGCCTGTGCTGGAGCCGGTTGTTGTGCCGGGGCCCGTCGTTGTGGCGGAGCCGGTGCCGGTTGTGGCGGAGGAGGTGGGTTCGCCCGCTGACAAAAGTCGGGAGGCCGGGGTGGCGCCGGTGGGAGGTGCGGCTGCCGTCGGCGAGTTCACCGAGGGGGTGCGTGCGCCGGAGGCGGTGATTCCCGTTCAGTCGCCCCCAGTGGAAACGGGACCGGTCTCGTGGAGCGACCCGCAGGCGGTCTTCGAGGCGATCCGCCAGAACATGCCGCCGAAGCAGCGCGCGGAGCTGACCATGCTCCTGATCGACAGCAACGGCGGGGGCGGGCACCGCTGAGTGCCGGTTCCTTCGTGTTCCTTCGGGGCGACGGCCCGACTTTTGTCCGCGGACAAAAGTCGGGCCTCGTTGTTGACCAGGTGAGCCCGGATCTCCGGGCCGGTGTCTTGGCTCATCGAAGCTTGATCACCACCATGGGTGTCTTGTCGATCAGGCCGCGTAGCCTCGGCTGGGTGCCTCGCCATTCGAAGAAGCCCCGCAGGCTGGTCGCCGAGGGGCGCGTGTACATGTGGACGATGCGCCACAGCCACCAAAAGGGCCAGGACGGCCGGTCCGTGGACTGCCGCCAAACCCTCACCCTGACGCCGCAGCCGGCCGGCACCGGCGGCCCGCTGCGCATTGTCTTTGCCGATGGGCCAGGCCGGTACGTTCCCGGCGGGGCCCCCTTCGGCTCCGGGGATGTGGGCTTCACCCGGGGCGCAGACCTGAACCTCCACGAGCCGGGCGCCGTCCGTGCCCTGCTCGACGTGGCGCTGGTCCGTGGGTGGCAGCCGGGGGAGCAGCGGGCGGTGGAGGTCGACGGCTGGCCCCTGCTGGAAGCGGCGGCTGCCAAGCGAGCCGGGGAGGCAGGCGCTGCGGGCCTGTGAGGGACGGCTCCCCCACCCCGGGCTTCGTCCCTCGGCCATCGGCTGAGCGCCTGGTGGTCGGCGGTGGGGCCGGCCCCAGACACCGGCGGGCTTCACTGAGATGAGTCAGCCGGACTTTTGTCCGCGGACAAAAGTCCGGTGTGGGGCGGGGCAGGGCGGGCCTAGGGAAACGCTGGCGGGGGAGTTGTTGGATGGGTGTATGAGCGAAACACAGGCACAGGGACAGGGGCCGGCTGAGGCCGAGGGGCGGGCCGGGATCCGGGCTGCGGATGGGGATCGGGAGGCGGTCGCGGAGCGGTTGCGCGTGGCTGCCGGGGAAGGGCGTCTCGATCTGGCCGAGTTGGAGGAGCGGCTGGAGCGGGCGTACGCGTCGAAGACGTACGCGGAACTGGAGGGTCTGCTCGCGGACCTGCCAGCGGACGGTGGCTGGCCGGGGGACGGCACGCTGGTGCTGAAGACGCACCTGACGGCGATCCGGCAGTCCGGGGCCTGGGTGGTGCCTCCGCGGATCGTGGCCGAGTCCGGGATGCTGAACATCCTGATCGACTTCACGGCGGCGAGCTGTGCGCACCGTGAGGTGACCCTGGAGGCCTCGTGTGGGATGGGGACGGTCCAGGTCGTGGTGCCGCCCGGCTGGGAGGTGCGGATCGACCCGGCGAGCACCAACACCGCCCGCGTCGCCAACCGGGCGGACGGGCCGGTGGATCCGACGGCGCCGGTGCTGACGGTCGTCGGGCACCCGCGCTCCGGGTGGATCCGGATCAAGCGGGCCCGCGCGTAGGGATACTCACCGAGGCCCTCCCACGACGGGGGAAGTCAGGGGAGGGCCTCGGGGTCGGGCGGCCGGTCGGCGGGGGAGTCGACCGGCCGCCCTGTGGTGACAACGGTACGGATCGCGGGCGCCGTCGGGGATGGAGTTCGGGGTACAGGTGGGGTGGTGAAAACTGCACCTCGCACGAGATCGGCACGATCGGTGCTCGAACGGGTCGTGGGAAACTGGCCGGGTGCTCGCTCCGAACGCCCGGGAAGAACGACGTGAGGCGCCGCCCGGAGCGGTCGGCGCCCTGACAGGCCTGCGGGCGTACGCCATGGTGCCGCTGCGCGGCGCGGTGCTCGCGGTCCTGGGGCTGCTGGGTCTGGTGGCCCTGCTGCCGGCCGCGATCGCGGTGGGGGTCGGTGCGGTGGGCGCGCTGAACCTGTTCCGCCGACTGCCGCGGTTGCGGCGCGAGCTGGCCGGCCGGTGGTCGGAGGTGCCCGTCGACGATCCCTACCTGCCCGAGCCTCCGGAACCGCGGCAGCGTGACAGTGGGCTGTACCGCGACGGCAGGCAGCTGTACGCCTCGTACGGCTCGGCGGTGCGCCGCCGGCGGATGCGGCAGGTACGGCGCGATCCGGCGACGCGACGGGACCTGGCCTTCCTGCTGTTCGACCCGTTCGTCGGGGTTCCGTTGGCTTCGCTGCCCGTGACGTTGGTGGCCGGCGGCCTGTACGCGGCGGGCGCGGCCCTGGCCCGGGCGGCCGGCGGGGCCGGTCTGCCGGGGACGGCGTGGGCCGGTCCCGCGGTGGTGGCCGGGGTGGGGCTGGTGTCGCTCGCGACGGGGCTGACGGCCGGGCCGCTGGTGCTGTGGGTGCACGGATGTTGGACGCGGCTGCTGCTGGCCCGCCGGGTCGCGCCGCCGGTGGTGTCCGAAGGGGGTGCGCTGGGTCGGCGTCTTCGGATGCTGGGCGCCGGGGCCCTGCTGTCGCTGCTGTCGCTGGCCGGCGCGGTGCTCGCCGTCGTCCAGGTGGTCGCGCTGGTGGTCGGGGTGTGCACCGGGCTGGTGCTGCTCTTCCCGAAGGCCGTGGGGTTCGCCCGCCGCTTCGTCGGGCTGAGCCGGCGGCTGGCCGGGGACTGGCTGGGCGTGGAGATCCAGGCGCCCTATCTGCCCGCTCCGGAGCCGGTGCGGCGCGGGGCGGACGGCTATTACCAGTACGGGCGGCGCCTGTACCGGACCCCCTATCTGGTGCGGCAGTTGCAGCTGATGCGTCACGCCTCGGGTGATCCTGCGGTGTGGCGGGACCTGCTGTGGTCGGCGGTCAATCCGCTCGTGGCCGCCGTTCTGCTGGCGGTGCCGCTGGCCGTCGTCGGGTTCTCGCTGTTCGGGCTGATCGTGCCCGGGGTGCTGGACCTGGTGGCGGACGGGACGGGCCCGTACAGCTTCTGGGACGCGGCGCTGCGCCGACTGCCCCTGGGCGGGGCCCTCGCGGGTCTCCCGTGGGCGGCGGTCGCGGTGGGCGCGGTGTCGGTGGCGGTGGTGTCGTGGGTGGCGCCGTACGCGCTGCGGGCGCACGCCCGCTTCGCGCTGCTGCTGCTGCGGCCGACGCGGCACGCGCAGCTGGCCCGGCGCGTGGAGCGGCTGACGGAGACCCGGGCGGACGCCACCGGGGTGCAGGCCGCCGAACTCCGCCGCATCGAACGGGACCTGCACGACGGGGCCCAGGTGACGCTGGTGGCGATCGGAATGACGCTGCGGGTGGTGGAGCGGCGGCTGGGGGAGGAGGCCCCGGAGCTGCGTGAGCTGGTGGCCGAGGCCCGCCGGCAGTCGTCGACGGCCCTGGCCCAGCTGCGGGACCTGGTACGGGGCATCCACCCGCCGGTCCTCGCGGAGCGGGGCGTGGGCGACGCGGTGCGTGCGGTGGCGCTGGACTACCCGCTGGACGTCGAGGTGACGGTGGACGTTGCCGGGCGCCTGGAGGCGCCGGTGGAGGCGTGCGCGTACTTCGCGGTGTGCGAGGTGCTCGCGAACGCCGCCAAGCACTCGGGGGCCTCCCGGGTGCGCATCGACCTGCGGCACTCCGACGGGGTGCTGCGGATGACGGTGGGCGACGACGGCCGGGGCGGGGCCGATACGGCCAAGGGCACGGGCCTCGCGGGCGTGCGCCGCCGGCTGGGTACATTCGATGGAGACCTGTTCGTGAGCAGCCCGGTGGGCGGCCCGACACTTGTGACGATGGAGCTGCCATGCGTGTTGTCCTCGCCGAGGACCAGTTCCTCCTGAGGGAGGGAATGGTGCGGCTGCTGGAGTCGTACGACTTCGAGGTCGTCGCGGCCGTGGACAACGGCCCCGAGCTGTCGCGGGCATTGACCCGGCACCGGCCGGACATCGCCGTGGTCGACGTGCGGCTGCCGCCCACGTTCACCGACGAGGGGCTGCAGGCGGCGCTGTCGGCCCGCCGGGAGATCCCGGGACTGCCGGTGCTGGTGCTGTCGCAGCACGTGGAGCAGCTGTACGCGCGCGAACTACTGGCCGACGGACGGGGCGGGATCGGGTACCTGCTCAAGGACCGGGTCTTCAGCGACGAGGAGTTCGTCGACGCGCTGCGCCGCGTGGCGGGCGGCGGGACGGCGATGGACCCCGAGGTGATCTCCAAGCTGGTGGCCCGGGGAGAGCACAGCGGGCCGTTGACCTCGTTGACCGAACGTGAGCTCCAGGTGCTGGAGCTGATGGCGGAGGGCAGGTCCAACGCGGGCATCGCGCAGGAGCTGCACCTGAGCGACAGCGCCGTCAGCAAGCATTCGGCGAACATCTTCACCAAGCTGGAGCTGATGCAGGACAACAGCGACAACCGGCGGGTACTGGCGGTGCTCGCGTACCTGAACGCCCCGCAGAACTGAGGAGCGATCGCCCGGGGGTGGAGTTTTCTGTAGTGCGGGTGTGCTCGCAGCTCCATTCCGGCGCCTGGTGCCGGGCCCGTAGTTTCGTGTTCGGAAGGCGGGCCACAGGGTCCGGACAGGGACCAGGGCACGGATGAGGGAGTCAGACGGTGATGACGA
>NZ_JBHVUQ010000176.1:0-15261 GCF_042884105.1 Streptomyces sp. NPDC058157 | reverse complement strand
GGGCCCCCGCCGCACGGGGGCCGGGGAGCCGCGGGGGCTCGGGCCCGGTCCCGGGCGGCGCCGGGCCGTCGTCGCCGACCAGGACCGACGCCGAGCGGAAGCGCTGGTCCAGCGTGTCCCCCGGGTCGGGTCCGGGCTCCGCGCCCGGGTCCTCGTACAGCTTCTGCCACCAGTCCTGCGCGCCCTGCTGACTCATGCCCTCATTGTCGGCCGCACCGGGCGGCGGAAAACCCCGAATGCACGAAAAGGTCCCCCGGTCCGGGGGCGTCACCTTGGCAAACGGGCCGGGCGTGCGGCGAAGATGGCCCGGAACGGCTCGGAGAGTGGGGTGGACGGGGTGCTGGGTGCCATAGGCCTGGACGAGGGGCAGGAGTCGGCGTACCGCGCGCTGGTCGCGCTGGGCGCGGCCGAGGCGGCGGACCTGGCCCGCCGGCTGACGCTGCCCGTGCCGCAGACGGAGCGGACCCTGCGGCGCCTGGAGCGGCAGGGGCTGGCGGCCCGCTCCCCGGCCCGTCCCGGCCGCTGGGTGGCGGCCCCGCCGGAGGTGGCCCTGGGCGCGCTCCTCACCCGCCAGCGGCAGGAGCTGGAGCAGGCCGAGCGGGCCGCGGAGCTGCTGGCGCGGGAGTACCGGGCGGAGCCCCGGGACGCGGTGGTGCACGACCTGGTGGAGGTGGTGACGGGCGCCAGCGCGGTCGCGCACCGCTTCCACCAGATCCAGCTCGGCGCGGTGCGCGAGGTGTGCTCGCTGTCCAGCGCCCGCCCGCTGGTCGTCTCGGGCATGGAGAACGAGCCGACGGAGGAGGAGGCCGCCGTGCGCGGCGTCGCCTACCGGGTGGTCATCGAGCGGGACGTGCTGGGCCTGCCCACCGGCATCCGGGAGGCGTCGACGGCGCTGGTGCGGGGCGCGGGGGTGCGGGTGACGGGCCGGGTGCCCACCAGCCTGGTCATCGCGGACCGCGCCCTCGCCATGGTGCCGCTGACGGCGCGCGGCGCGGAGCCGGCGGCGCTCGTCGTGCACGCCTCGGGGCTGCTGGAATCCCTGCTGGGGCTGTTCGAGGCGGTCTGGCACGACGCCGTCCCGCTCCGGCTGGGGACGACCGGGGCGCCGGAGGAGTCGGGCGGGGTGCCGGACACCACCGACCTGGAGATCCTCACCCTGCTGCTGGCCGGGATGACGGACTCGAGCGTGGCCAAGCACCTGGAGCTGGGCCTGCGCACGGTCCAGCGGCGGGTGAAGGGGCTGATGGAGCTGGCCGGGGTGACCACCCGGCTCCAGCTGGGCTGGCACGCGTACGAACGGGGCTGGGTGGCCCGGTAGCACCGCCTCGGGCACGCTGGGCGCATGGGTCTGCCTCAGCTGTTCCTGGTGGGGCTGGTCATGCTGCTCGGGTTGGTGGGGGTGCTGGTGCCCGGGGTGCCGGGGACCTGGCTGGTGTGGGCCGGGCTGCTGTCGTGGACGCTGCACGAGCGGACGGCACCGGCCTGGGGCCTGCTGGCCGGGGCGACGGCGCTGCTGCTGGTCGTCCAGCTGGTCAAGGGGTGCCTGCCGCCGCGGCGGCTGCGCGGGGTGGGGGTGACGCGCCGGATGGTGCGGTACGCCGGGGCCGGGGCGCTGGCCGGCTTCGTGCTGCTCCCGGTGGTGGGGGCGGTCCCGGGGTTCGTGGGCGGGATCTACCTGTACGAGCGGCGGCGGCTGGGTTCGCACGCGGAGGCGGTGGCCTCGGTGCGGGCGGTGATGCGGGCGGTGGGGACGAGCGTGCTGGTGGAGCTGACGGCCTGCCTGACGGTGGTCGCGGCGTGGGCGGTCACGGCCCTCGTGAGCTGACCACCACCATGGCCGAACCCTACAAAGTCATGATCGTGAATCGATTGATCGTCCCGCTCATGACCCGCACTCCGCCTTGACACAGTGGTGATCAGGCAGCCCGACCGGCTGTTGGATGACCACAAGGGGGATCCGTCATGGGCAAGGACATCAGCGGGGTCTGCGTCACCGGCCTGGGGGCCGTCACCCCGCTCGGCGGCGACGCGGGGACGACCTGGCAGGCGATGCTGCGCGGCGAGAACGGGATCCGCGCCATCGAGGAGGAGTGGGCCGCGTCGCTCCCCGTGCGCATCGCCGGGCGGGTGCGGCGGGACCCGGCCGAGGTGCTGGACCGGGTGCGGGCGCGGCGCTTGGACCGGTGCGAGCAGTTCGCTCTGGTCGCCGCCCGCGAGGCGTGGGCCGACGCGGGACGGCCGGAGGTGGAGCCGGAACGGCTCGCCGTGGTGATCGGCACCGGCACCGGCGGGGCGCTGACCCTGCTCGGGCAGGACGACGTGCTGGAGGCGTCCGGGGTTCGCAAGGTCTCCCCGCACACCGTGCCGATGCTGATGGCCAACGGCCCGGCGGCCTGGGTGTCCATCGAGCTCGGCGCGCGCGGCGGGGCGCACACCCCGGTCAGCGCCTGCGCCTCCGGCGGGGAGGCCCTGGCGCTCGCCCTGGACCTGATCCGGCTCGGCCGGGCCGACGTGGTGGTCGCCGGCGGCACGGAAGCCTGTGTGCACCCGCTGCCGCTGGCCGGGTTCGCTCAGGCCAGGGCGCACTCGACGCGCAACGACGCCCCCGGGGCGGCCTCCCGCCCCTTCGACACCGGCCGCGACGGGTTCGTCATCGGCGAGGGCGCGGGGCTGCTCGTCCTGGAGCGGGCGGAGTTCGCGGCGGCCCGCGGGGCCCGGGTGTACGCACGGCTGGCGGGGGCCGGGGTGACCTCGGACGCCCACCACATCACCGCCGCGCACGCGCCGGGGCAGGTGCGCGCGATCCGGACCGCGCTGGCCTCGGCCGGGCTCGGCCCGGCCGACGTCGCGCTCGTCCACGCGCACGCGACGTCGACGCAGGCGGGCGACCTGGTGGAGGCCCGGTCGGTCGCGGAGGCGGTCGGCACGCACGCGGCCGTGACCGCGACCAAGTCCATGACGGGGCACCTGTTCGGGGCGGCGGGCGCGCTGGGGGCCCTCGTGGCGGTCATGGCCGTGCACGAGGGGGTGGTCCCGCCGACCCGCAACCTGGAGTCCCAGGACCCGGGGATCGGACTGGACGTGGTCGCGGGCGCCGCCCGCCGCATGCCCGTGCCCGCGGCGCTGGCGAACGCGTTCGGCTTCGGCGGGCACAACGCCGCCCTGCTGTTCACGTCCGCCTGACCGCGGGCTTGCCGGGGACTCCGCCCCTGACCCCGCACGGGCGCTGCGCGCCCGCGCCTCACACCCCGGCGGGGCCGTGCACAGCCCCGCCGGGGTCCGGGGGCGGCGCCCCCGGGGAGTAGCCGCGGGTCAGGCGCGGCCGCCCCGCTTGGCGGCGTGGTTGGCGCGGCCCTCCGCGGACTTGGCGCGCCAGTCGCGGCGGATCTCCGCCCTCAGGCGGGCGTCCGTCTTGGCCACGATGCGCTGGTTCTCGCGCAGCAGCTTGCGGTAGCTCTCCAGACGGCGCTCCGGGAGCGTCCCGTCGGCCGCCGCCGCGAGGACGGCGCAGCCCGGCTCCGCCTCGTGCGCGCAGTCGTGGAAGCGGCAGTCGGCGGCGAGGTCCTCGATCTCCGAGAACACCTGTCCCACCCCCGCCTCCGCGTCGAAGAGGCCGACGCCCCGCAGTCCCGGGGTGTCGATCAGGACGCCCCCGCCCGGGAGGGCGAGCAGGTTGCGGGTGGTGGTGGTGTGGCGGCCCTTGCCGTCGACGTCGCGGGTCGCCTGGACGTCCATGACGTCCTCGCCGAGCAGGGCGTTGGCCAGGGTGGACTTGCCCGCGCCGGAGATCCCGAGGAGGACGCTGGTCCCACCGGACACGACCGCCGCGAGGACGTCCGTGCCCTCCCCCGTGTGGGAGGAGACGGTGAGGACCTGGACGCCGGGCGCGGTGGTCTCCACGTCGCGGACGAGGTAGGCGAGCGTGTCCGGGTCCGGGACCAGGTCGGCCTTGGTCAGCACGACCAGCGGCTGGGCGCCCGACTCCCACGCCAGGGCGAGGAAGCGTTCGATCCGGCCGAGGTCGAGCTCGACGGCCAGCGAGACCGCGATGATCGCGTGGTCGACGTTGGCGGCGAGGATCTGCCCCTCGGACCGCTGCGAGGAGGTGGACCGCACGAAGGCGGTGCGCCGCGGCAGGTAGGACTTCACGTAGCGCGGGTTGCCGGTCGCCTCGACGGCGGCCCAGTCGCCCGTGCAGATGACCCGGAGCGGGTCGTGGGGGGTCACGAAGGCGGTGTCGGCGCGGACCACGCCGTCCTCGGTCATGACGTCGCACTGGCCCCGGTCGACGCGGACGACCCGGCCGGGAAGGAGTCCTTCGGCGGCGTACGGGGCGAACTCGGCGGCCCAGGCCTCGTCCCAGCCGTAGGCGGCGAGGGCGTGCGGGCGTACGGAAAGGGAGGAGGAGAGAGTCAAGGGGAACCCTTCACAGGGTGGCCCCGGCAGGGCGCGCACGGCGGCGCGCGGAGAGGTGTGAGGTCAGCCGGAGACCACGGGGGCGGAAACAAAGATGAACTCCTGAACGCGGGCAGCGCCCGTCACCGTGACAGTCATCGGCGTTCTCACCTCCTGCTGGGTCCTCGACGAGCCGACTCGGCTCTCCCGGAAGGCGGTTGGGTCCCGCGCTTTCCGTCTCCGGAACCATAACGCGGCCCTCTCGGGCCGCACCACCGAATTAAACCGGCGTCAGTCGGCCGGGGTCGCCAGCCCGTGGCGGTAGGCGTAGCGCACGGCCTGGGCGCGGTCGCGGACCCCGGTCTTGGCGAAGAGGTTGTTGATGTGCGTCTTGACGGTGGATTCGCCGATGGTGAGCCGCCGGGCGATCTCGGAGTTGGAGCGCCCCTCGGCGATCAGCGCGAGCACCTCGCCCTCACGCACCGTCAGGCCGTCGGGCAGGGAGTCCCCCCGGGGCTTCGGCTGCGGTCCGGCGAGGGCCGCGACGAGCCGCTCCTGGGCCGCGGGGCCGAGGCTGGTGGCGCCGTCGCGCACGGCGGCCAGGGCGCGGGCGATCTCCGCCGCGTCGGCGTCCTTGGTGAGGTAGCCGCGGGCGCCGGCCTTGAGGGCGTCCAGGACGGAGGTGTCGTCGCTGTAGGTGGTGAGGACGACGACCCCGGTGCCGGGGTGCTTGCCGGTGATCAGCCGGGTGGCCTCCACGCCGTCCATGCGGGGCATGCGCAGGTCCATCAGGACCACGTCGGGGGCGTGTGCGGCGACGAGCCGGACGGCCTCGGCGCCGTCGGCGGCCGCGGCGACCACCTCGGTGCCGGGCAGCAGTCCCAGCAGCAGGACGAGCCCTTCCCGTACGACGGTCTGGTCGTCGGCCACGACCACGCGGATCGGGGGCCGGGTGTCGGTCACGGTGCGAGGGGTCCTTCCAGACGGACGCGGAAGCCGGGGCCGTACGGCCCGGCGTCGAGGGAGGCGCCGATGAGTTCGGCCCGTTCGGCCATCCCGACCAGGCCGTATCCGCCGCCGGTGGCGGCGTGCGGGGCGGGTCCGGCGCCGCCGGAGTCGGTGACGCACAGCTCGTAGCGGCCGCCGGCGCAGGAGAGGGTCATCTCCACGTCGGCCCCGGCGGCGTGCTTGCGGGCGTTGGTCAGGGCCTCCTGCGCGGTGCGGACGACGGCGAGGGCCGCCTCGGGCGGCAGCGGGAGCGGCCCGGCCGCGACGGTGAGGGCGCACCCGGCGCCGGTGGTGCGGCGGTACTCCTCGGCGAGGGCGGCGAGGGCCTCCCGCGGGGCGGGGGCGTCGCCGCGCAGCACGGCGACGGCCCGGCGGGTCTCCTCCAGCCCGCCCTTGGCGAGGGCGCGGGCCCGTTCGACCAGGACCCCGGCCTCCTCGTAGCGGCCGGCCGCCAGGGTCAGCCGGGCGCTCTCCAGGTGGATGACCTGGGCGGAGAGGGAGTGCGCGAGGATGTCGTGGACCTCCCGGGCCACGTGCGCCCGCTCGGCCAGCAGGGCGCGCTGCCGCTCGGACTCGGCGGCGGCGCGCCGGGAGCGGCCGGCCCGGACGTAGGCGAACATCCCGCAGAGGCCGACGACGTTCCAGAGTTCGACGGGGTCGCGGGAGCGCAGCAGGGTGACGGCGGCGGCCGCGGCCGACCCGGCGGCGAGGAGGGAGCCGGCGGGGAGCGCCCCGAGGCGGGCGGCGGCGAAGCCGCACACGGTGAAGACGAGGACCACCCAGGGGGTGGCGGGCGCCAGCAGGCCGGTGGCGCCCGCGGCGACCAGGGCGGCGCCGAGGGTCCACGCCCCGGCGCGGGGGCGGCCGTCGAGGAGGGCGGCGCCGAGGACGGTCAGGGCGAGGCCCGCCAGGGCGCACGCGAGGGCGGGGGCGCCGGGCGGGGGCGTGAGCAGGCCGTGCACGAACCAGACGAGCAGCGCCGCCTGGACGGCCGTCCTGACGTGGGTGTTCGTGAGCGTGGGCAGGGCGCGTGACAGGGACATCCCGGCCCACTCTAGCCAGGCCGGTCCGCCGGTCGCGGAGTGCATCGGAAGGGGGCCTTCAGGCCGCTGCGGGGACCTTGTGGGAGCGGGCGGCCAGGGCCAGGCCCTGGGCCAGGATCCAGCTCGCGAGGGTGATGAGGAGGGCGCCGTTCGTAACGGGGACGCCCACGGCGAGGCCGAGGAGGGCGAGGCCGGCCCGGGTGGCGAGGGAGAGCCCGAGCAGGGCGAGGACGGTGCGGTTGCCCTTGGCCCAGAGGGTGCCGTCGGGCTCCCGCCACAGGGTCATGGCGCGGCCCATGAGGTGGCCGGTGGCGAAGGCGGCGGCGACCCCGGCGGCGAGCAGCAGGACGCCGGGCACCGGGTGGGCGGGGGCGACCAGTCCGCCCTCGGCCACACCGGCGGCGGCGAGGATCGCGGGCAGCACCCAGAGGCGCTCCTGGTCCTTGACGGGCCGTCCGCCGAACCTGCGTACGAGGACGACGGCGACGACCAGCGCGATGACGAGAACACGTGCGATGTCCATGCCCCCACGCTAGGAACGGGCCGCGTCCCTGTGATCGGCGCCGGGGTGGATCCCGGGTGGAGGTTCCCCCTCCACCCGGGGGTGGAGAGGGCCGGTACACGCCCCCGGCGTAGGCCGGGGCCCGTGGTCAGTGTTTGCGCAGGCGGGAGGTGTAGTCGTCGGGGGGCAGGAAGTTCGACCAGCGTTCGGGGAACTCGGAGGGCATCCCGGCGTCCTCGTCGTCCTCGGACTCCCCCTCGGCCAGGGCCCGCCAGGCGGCGGCCCGGGCGACGAGCTGGGCGGCCTCGGCCTCGCGGACGCGTTCGTTGGCCTCGCGGGCGGCGGCGGTGGCCACCGAGGGCCACACGCGGTCGATGGCGGCGTTGACGGCGGCGCCGACGAGCACCGCGAAGGCCGAGATGCCGATCCACAGCAGGACGGCCACCGGGGCGGCCAGGGACCCGTAGATGGTCGGGCCCTCCACCGTGTTGGTGAGGTAGATCCGCAGCAGGAACGAGCCGAGCACCCACATGGCGAGGGCGACGAGCGCGCCGGGGACGTCCTCGATCCAGGGCGAGCGGACGGGGACGGAGACGTGGTACAGCGTGGTCAGGAAGGCGATGGAGAGCAGGGTGACCACCGGCCAGTACAGGACGGCGATCACCTCGGTGCTCCAGGGCACCAGCCGGACGACGGCGTCGGGGCCGACGACCATCAGCGGCAGCACGATCGCGCCGATCACCAGGGCGACGACGTAGAGGAGGAAGGCGAGCAGCCGGGTCTTGACGATGCCGCGCTGTCCGTCGAGCCCGTACATGACGGTGATGGTGTCGATGAAGACGTTGACGGCGCGGGAGCCGGACCACAGGGCGAAGGCGAAGCCGAGGGAGATCAGGTCGGGGCGGCCCTCGCGGGTGACGTCGTCGAGCATCGGCCGGGCGATGTCGTTGACGCCCCGGTCGGACAGGACGGTGCCGACGGCGCGCAGGATGTTCTCCTCGATGCTGGCCACGGACTGGGTGTTGGTCCAGCCGTCCACGTAGCCGAGCAGGCCCAGCAGGCCGAGGAAGAGCGGGGGCAGGGACAGGAGGGTGAAGAAGGCGGCTTCGGCGGCGAGCCCGAGGATCCGGTACTCGATGCACGAGTTGACCGTGTCCTTGAGGAGCAGCCAGCCCATCTTGCGCTTGGAGACGTTGCGGTAGAGGACGCGGGCCCGGTGGAGCCTGCCGGGCCGTGCCGGGGTCCCTTCGGGTGTTTCTTTTGCTGGCTGCACGTCCTTACCGTAGCCGCATGGCAGCCACCACCCACACAGTCAGCAACCAGGCCCCGCCGCTCGTCGGGTACGAGGTCTACCTCGGCGACCGGGCCCTGACCGAGGGGGTGGAGCGGCACCTCGCCGACGCGGCTCCCGGCGTCCGGGACGAGGTGCGGCGGGAGCTCACCGATCTGGGGCGCGCCGCCGGGTCGGCGCAGGCCCAGCGGTGGGCCCGGGAGGCGGACGGGAACCCGCCGGTGCTGCGGACGCACGACCGCTACGGGCACCGGATCGACGAGGTGGAGTTCCACCCGGCGTGGCACCGGCTGCTGGGGCACGCGGTGGGCGCGGGGCTGACCGACGCCTGGGGGCGGCCGTCGGGGCACCTGCGGCGGACGGCGGGCTTCTTCGTGTGGTCGCAGGCGGAGGCGGGGCACGGCTGCCCGGTGTCGATGACGCACGCGGCGGTGCCGGCGCTGCGCGCGGATCCGGAGCTGGCCGCCCAGTGGGAGCCGCTGCTGACCGCGCACGTGTACGAGGAGGGGCTGCGCCCGCCGGCGGACAAGGCGGGGGTGCTGTTCGGGATGGCGATGACGGAGAAGCAGGGGGGCAGCGACGTACGGGCGAACACGACGTCGGCGGTCGCGCTGGACGCCTCCGGGGAGTACCTGCTGACCGGGCACAAGTGGTTCTGTTCGGCGCCGATGTCGGACGGCTTCCTGGTGCTGGCGCAGGCTCCGGGAGGGCTGACCTGTTTCCTGGTGCCGCGGGTGCTGCCGGACGGGACGCGCAACGCGTTCGCGGTCCAGCGGCTGAAGGAGAAGCTGGGGAACCGGTCGAACGCGTCGGCGGAGATCGAGTTCGACGGGACCTGGGCGCGGCGCGTGGGCGAGGAGGGCCGGGGGGTGCGGACCGTCATCGGGATGGTCGCGGCGACCCGGATGGACTGCGTGACCGGTTCGGCCGCGTTGATGCGGCAGGCGCTGACGCAGGCCGTTCACCATGCGGAGCACCGCTCTGCTTTCGGAGCGCCGCTCATCGACCAGCCGCTGATGCGCAACGTCCTCGCCGACCTCGCGCTGGAGTCGGAGGCGGCGACCGCCCTGACCCTGCGCCTGGCGGCGGCGTCCGACGCGGGCACGGAGCAGGAGCGGGCCTTCCTGCGGCTGGCGGTGCCCGCGGCGAAGTACTGGGTGACCAAGCGCTGTACGCCGATGGTGGCGGAGGCACTGGAGTGTCTGGGGGGCAACGGCTACGTAGAGGAGTCCGGACTGCCGAGACTGCTGCGCGAATCCCCGGTGAACTCCATCTGGGAGGGCTCGGGCAACGTCCAGTCGCTGGACGTGCTGCGCGCCCTCCAGCGGGAGCCCCGGGCGCTGAACGCCTTCCTCCGGGAGATCGGCCTGGCCCGGGGCGCCGACCACCGCCTCGACGCGGCCGTCAGGGAGCTGTTCACGGAGCTCGCGGACCTGGAGGGGATCGAGGGGCGGGCGCGCCGGGTGGTGGAGCGGATGGCGCTGGTGCTGCAGGGTTCGCTGCTGGTGCGCTTCGCGCCGTCGCAGGTGGCCGACGCCTTCTGCGCGTCGCGGCTCGGCGGCGACTGGGGGTCGGCGTTCGGGACGCTGCCGAACACCCTGGACCTGGCCGCGGTGGTGGCACGGGCGCGGATCGCGGGCTGAACGCGGTCCCCTGACCGCTGCGGTTCGCGCGGTTCCCCGTTGGTCCCCAAACCAGCGGACCGCGGGGCCGCGGCAGTCCCCAAACCACCGCGACCTTGAACCGTTCAGCGCCGGGATCCGAACCCGTCCAGGTGGGAACGGGGGTGGCGCCGCGCCGACTCGGCACCACCCCTGATCCCAAGAGCCCCGAGGAAGGAGCTGTCACGCCGCTCTGCGGCATGCCGATAGTTTCGGTCGGACGACCGGGGGTTGGCGAGAGTTGCATACCGTTGCAACCCTTCGGTCGACAGGTGGTCGCAGGTGCCCACCGCACGTGCCCGGGGAAGGGTCACGCGCGCCGGCCTCGGCGGTTTCCGCAGTACGTCCTGTTCAGCACGGGGAGGTTCCGGTGGCCAACACCGCAGGCAGCACGGCCGACGTGGCGCGCATCTCGGCCATGGACGCGCGGGAGGCCGCGCGTCTGCTCAAGGGGGTACGGGCGGCGGCGCTGGCCGGGGACCGCCCGCCGGCCGCCCCGCGCCCGGAGATCGCCGAGTCCTGGCGGCGGATGATGGCCGGCGGGGTGCACCCGGACCGGGACGCGCGCTCGCGGGTGCTGTCGGCCGCCGAGACCGAGGAGCGGCGGCAGGTCTCGCCGCTGCGGGAGATCCTGCCCGTGCTGCGCGAGGGGCTGCTGCCCGAGCTGGACGAGTCCCTGCACATCATGGTCGTCGCCGACGCCGACGGGCGGCTGCTGTGGCGGGAGGGGCACAGCAGCATCCTGCGCAAGGCGGACCGGCTGGGCTTCGCGGTGGGCGCCGACTGGGACGAGGCCGTGGTCGGCACGAACGGGGTGGGCACCTCGCTGGTGACCCGGCGGCCGGTGCAGGTGTTCTCGGCGGAGCACTTCGTCTCCAGCCACCACGACTGGACCTGCGCCGGGGCCCCCGTGCACGACCCCCGGGACGGGCAGCTGCTGGGCGTGGTCGACGTCAGCGGGCCGCTGGCCACCATGCACCCGGCGACGCTGGCCTGGGTCAGCTCGGTGGCCCGGCTGGCCGAGCGCGAGCTGCGGGTGCGCCACCTGGAGTCCCTGGAGCGGCTGCGGGCGGTGGCGGCGCCGCTGCTGGCCCGGCTGCCGGGGCGGGCGGTGGCCGTGGACCCGCACGGCTGGACGGCGGCGGTGACGGGGCTGGCGCCCGCGGACCGGGTGCAGCTGCCGAAGGCGCTGGGCCCCGGGCGGCTGTGGATCCCGCAGCTGGGCGACTGCGTGGCCGAGCCGCTGCCCGGGGGCTGGCTGCTGCGCCTGGCGGAGCGTTCGGCGGCCGCGGGGGCGAGCCGGGTGGTGCTGGACCTGAGCCGGCCCCGCTCCTGGTCGGCGACGGTGTACGGGGCGGCGGGCAGCTGGTCCCAGGAGCTGAGCCCGCGCCACGCGGAGCTGCTGTTCCTGCTGGCGCAGACCCCGCGCGGGCGGACGGCGGCGGAGCTGGCGGAGGAGCTGTTCGGCGACCCCACCCGCACGGTGACGGTCCGCGCCGAGCTCTCCCGGGTCCGCCGCCACCTCGCCGGGGTGCTGAGCCACCGGCCGTACCGGTTCGCGGAGGACGTGGAGGTGGAGCTGATCCGCCCGCAGGACCCGGCGGCGCTGCTGCCGCACTCCACGGCCCCCGGGGTGGTCCGGGCCCGGCTGGGCCTCGGCGGCCCCTGGGGATAGGGGTGTGGTTCCCTGAACCGCATGAGCACCATCACACTGACCACCTGGTCCCTTGAGATGACCTCGCCGGACGACCTCGTACCGGCGGCGATACCCGGCCCGGAGATCACCGTCGCCCGGGCCGAGGTCCCGTCGCCGGAGTTCAGCCGGTTCCTGTACGCCTCGGTGGGCGGGGACATCCACTGGACGGACCGGCTGTCGCTGACCCGGGCGGAGTGGGTGGCACAGCTGGACCGGCCGGGCGTGGAGACCTGGGTGGCGTACGACCGGGGCACCCCGGCGGGGTACATCGAGCTGGACCCGCAGCCGGACGGTGTGGTGGAGATCATGTACTTCGGGCTGCTGCCGGACTTCCGGGGCCGCCGCATCGGCGGGCACCTGCTGACGCTGGGCACGGCCCGCGCGTGGGACCTCGCGCAGCGGTGGCCGGGGCTGGAGCCCACCCGCCGGGTGTGGGTCCACACCTGCAGCCAGGACGGGCCTACGGCGATGGACAACTACCAGCGCCGCGGCTTCAAGGTCTTCAAGACGGAAACGGAAGAGAAGCAGGACACCCCGACCCCCGGCCCCTGGCCGGGCGCGTAGCACCCCCGCCCCTTCGTTCCACGAGGCCCCGCACCCGCCGCCCCGGCTCCCGGGGCGGTGCGGGCGGGGCGGGAACGGAAGACCCGTGCGGCGTGACCCCCGTCACGCGGTCTCATGATTCGGGACCAGTTCGTCCGCATGATGGACAGTAGTGGACTCCTCCAATCGGCCCGTGCCACGCTTCGGCCATGAATGGAGCTGGAATCGCCTTGGTGAGTCGACGTCACGTCGACCTCGGCCGCATGTCCAGCGCCATGTGTCGCGCGAGCTGACGGAACCAGCCACCGCCGCACGTCGCCGCCGTCCCCGCCGCCGCGGACGCGTCGACCCCCTGCAAGCCCCCTGAAGGCCGAACACCGCCCCCGCATGCCGGAAACCCCGACAAAAGGGCGGATATCGACCACACCTGCTCGGAGATTCCAGCCTGACAGGGGCGCGCCGCCGCTCCCCTGCCCTGCCTCGAGCCGTTGAAGAAGGACGTACCCGCCATGGCCGCCACCCCCGAAACGCCCGCAGCCGCCCCCGCAGCCGCCGCGCGCCGCAAGACCGGCCGTCACCGCGGTGAGGGCCAGTGGGCCGTCGGACACCACACCCCGCTCAACGGCAACGAGCAGTTCAAGAAGGACGACGACGGTCTCAACGTGCGGACGCGCATTGAGACGATCTACTCCAAGGCGGGCTTCGACTCGATCGACCCCAACGACCTGCGCGGCCGTATGCGCTGGTGGGGCCTCTACACCCAGCGCAAGCCCGGGATCGACGGCGGCAAGACCGCGATCCTGGAGCCGGAGGAGCTGGACGACAAGTACTTCATGCTGCGCGTCCGCATCGACGGCGGCCGGCTGACCACCGAGCAGCTCCGCGTCGTCGGCGAGATCTCCGAGGAGTTCGCGCGCGGCACCGCCGACCTCACCGACCGCCAGAACGTGCAGTACCACTGGATCCGGATCGAGGACGTCCCCGAGATCTGGCGCCGCCTGGAGGCCGTCGGACTGTCCACCACCGAGGCCTGCGGTGACACGCCCCGCGTCATCCTCGGCTCGCCCGTCGCCGGCATCGCCCAGGACGAGATCATCGACGGCACCCCCGCCATCGACGAGATCTACCGCCGCATCGTCGGCAACCCGGACTTCTCCAACCTGCCCCGCAAGTTCAAGTCCGCGATCTCCGGCTCGCCCCTGCTCGACGTGGCGCACGAGATCAACGACATCGCCTTCGTCGGCGTGAACCACCCGGAGCACGGCCCCGGCTTCGACGTCTGGGTCGGCGGCGGCCTGTCCACCAACCCCAAGCTGGGCGTCCGCCTGGGCACCTGGGTCTCCCTCGACGAGGTCCCGGACGTCTACGAGGGCGTCATCTCGATCTTCCGCGACTACGGCTACCGGCGCCTGCGCACCCGCGCCCGCCTGAAGTTCCTCGTCGCCGACTGGGGCGCGGCCAAGTTCCGCCAGGTCCTGGAGGACGAGTACCTGAAGCGCAAGCTGTCCGACGGCCCCGCGCCCGAGCAGCCCAGCGGCCAGTGGCGCGACCACGTCGGCGTGCACCAGCAGCAGGACGGCAAGTTCTACGTCGGCTTCGCGCCCCGCGTCGGCCGTGTCGACGGCGCCACCCTGACCAAGATCGCGGACATCGCCGAGCAGCACGGCTCCGGCCGCCTGCGCACCACCGCCGAGCAGAAGATGATCGTCCTCGACATCGAGGCCGACAAGGTCGACTCCCTCGTCGGGGCGCTGGAGGCGCTGGACCTGCGGGTCAAGCCGTCCCCGTTCCGGCGCGGCACGATGGCCTGCACCGGCATCGAGTTCTGCAAGCTGGCCATCGTCGAGACCAAGGGCCGCGGCGCGTCCCTGATCGACGAACTGGAGCGCCGCCTGCCGGACTTCGCCGAGCCGCTCACCATCAACATCAACGGCTGCCCGAACGCCTGCGCCCGTATCCAGGTGGCGGACATCGGTCTCAAGGGCCAGCTGGTCCTGGACGACGAGGGCAACCAGGTCGAGGGCTACCAGGTCCACCTGGGCGGTGCCCTGGGCCTGGAGGCCGGCTTCGGCCGCAAGGTCCGCGGCCTCAAGGTCACCTCGGCCGGACTGCCCGACTACGTCGAGCGGGTCGTCAAGCGCTTCGAGGAGGAGCGCGAGGACGGCGAGCGCTTCGCCGCCTGGGTCGGCCGCGCGAGCGACGAGAGCCTCTCATGAGCGAGCGCGCCGCACCGTTCTACTGCCCGTACTGCGGCGACGAGGACCTGTTTCCCCACGAGACGGGCCACGGCGCCTGGGAATGCAGGGCCTGCAACCGAGCCTTCCAGCTGAAGTACCTCGGGCTGCTGGCCCGGGGTGTTCGGACCGAATCCGCTGGAGGGGACGAGATATGACCACCGTTCAAGACACGCGTCTCACGGAACTGAAGGAACTCGCCGAGCGGGCGGGCCGGGAGCTCGAGGACGCCTCCGCCCTGGAGGTCCTCACCTGGGCCGCGGAGACCTTCGGCCCGAAGTTCTGCGTCACCTCCTCCATGGAGGACGCGGTGGTCGCCCACCTCGCCTCCCGCGCCTTCCCCGGCGTGGACGTGGTGTTCCTCGACACCGGCTACCACTTCGAGGAGACCATCGGCACCCGCGACGCGGTCGAGGCCGTGATGGACGTCAAGGTCATCACCCTCACCCCGCGCCAGACGGTCGCCGAACAGGACGCCGAGTACGGGCCGAAGCTGCACGACCGCGACCCGGACCTGTGCTGCGCCCTGCGCAAGGTCAAGCCCCTCGAAGAGGGCCTGACCGCGTACGAGGCGTGGGCGACGGGCCTGCGCCGCGACGAGTCCCCCACCCGGGCGAACACCCCGGTGGTCGGCTGGGACGACAAGCGGCAGAAGGTCAAGGTCTCGCCGATCGCCCGCTGGACCCAGGACGACGTGGACGCGTACGTCGCCGAGCACGGGGTCCTGACCAACCCGCTGCTGATGGACGGTTACACCTCCGTCGGCTGCGCCCCCTGCACCCGCCGGGTCGCGGAGGGCGAGGACGTCCGGGCCGGCCGCTGGGCCGGGCGCGGCAAGACCGAGTGCGGACTGCACGGCTGATGACCACCAGATCTACGGACACCACG
>NZ_JBHVUQ010000175.1:0-15734 GCF_042884105.1 Streptomyces sp. NPDC058157 | reverse complement strand
AGGAGGGCCCTTGACAGGCCGGCCCGAACCGGAAGGACAGTGGGACTGACGGGAAGCCCCCAGCACATCCCTGAGACCGCCCAGGCCGGACCCCGCCCTCCCCCGGCCCCCGGCCCCGCCACGGACGGTGGCGCCGCGCCACGACGGCGCCACACGCCGCGCCCCCACGCAAAGGGGCGGCCCCCGAGACCCAAGGTCTCGGGGGCCGCCCCTCATGCGCCTACCGGCTACCGGCTACGCGCCCTTCGACAGGTCCGGGCCGGAGCCCGTGGCCTCGATCGGGGGGAGGTCCGGCAGGGCCGACTTCTCTTCCCCGCGGAAGGTGAACTTGGCCTCGTCACCCTCACCCTCGACGCCGACCACCACGATGTGACCGGGGCGCAGCTCGCCGAAGAGGATCTTCTCCGACAGCAGGTCCTCGATCTCGCGCTGGATGGTCCGGCGCAGCGGGCGGGCACCCATGATCGGGTCGTAGCCGCGCTTGGCCAGGAGCAGCTTCGCGTCACCGCTGAGCTCGATGCCCATGTCGCGGTCCTTGAGGCGCTCGTCCACCTTGGCGATCATCAGGTCGACGATCTGGATGATGTCTTCCTGGCTGAGCTGGTGGAAGACGACCGTGTCGTCGACGCGGTTGAGGAACTCGGGCCGGAAGTGCTGCTTGAGCTCCTCGTTGACCTTCGCCTTCATCCGGTCGTACCCGGTCTTGACGTCACCCTGCGCCGCGAAGCCCAGGTTGAAGCCCTTGGAGATGTCCCGCGTACCCAGGTTGGTCGTCATGATGATGACCGTGTTCTTGAAGTCGACGACCCGGCCCTGGGAGTCGGTCAGGCGACCGTCCTCCAGGATCTGGAGCAGCGAATTGAAGATATCCGGGTGCGCCTTCTCGACCTCGTCGAAGAGGACGACGGAGAACGGCTTCCGGCGGACCTTCTCGGTCAGCTGGCCGCCCTCTTCGTAGCCCACGTAGCCGGGGGGCGAACCGAAGAGACGCGAAACCGTGTGCTTCTCGCTGAACTCCGACATGTCGAGGGAGATCAGCGCGTCCTCGTCACCGAAGAGGAATTCGGCGAGCGTCTTGGACAGCTCGGTCTTACCGACACCGGACGGGCCGGCGAAGATGAACGAGCCGCCGGGGCGCTTCGGGTCCTTCAGGCCGGCCCGCGTACGGCGGATCGCCTGCGAAAGGGCCTTGATGGCGTCCTTCTGCCCGATGACGCGCTTGTGGAGCTCGTCTTCCATGCGCAGCAGACGCGAGGACTCCTCCTCGGTCAGCTTGAAGACGGGAATGCCGGTCGCGGTCGCGAGGACCTCGGCGATGAGCTCGCCGTCGACCTCGGCGACGACGTCCATGTCGCCGGCCTTCCACTCCTTCTCGCGCTTGGACTTCGCGGCGAGCAGCTGCTTCTCCGAATCACGGAGCGAAGCCGCCTTCTCGAAGTCCTGGGAGTCGATGGCCGACTCCTTGTCGCGGCGCACGGCCGCGATCTTCTCGTCGAACTCGCGCAGGTCCGGCGGCGCGGTCATCCGGCGGATGCGCATCCGGGAGCCAGCCTCGTCGATCAGGTCGATCGCCTTGTCCGGCAGGAAGCGGTCCGAGATGTACCGGTCGGCCAGCGTCGCGGCCTGCACCAGGGCCTCGTCCGTGATCGACACGCGGTGGTGGGCCTCGTACCGGTCGCGGAGACCCTTGAGGATCTCGATGGTGTGCGGCAGCGACGGCTCCGCGACCTGGATGGGCTGGAAGCGGCGCTCCAGCGCGGCGTCCTTCTCCAGGTGCTTGCGGTACTCGTCGAGCGTCGTGGCGCCGATGGTCTGGAGCTCACCACGGGCCAGCATGGGCTTCAGGATCGAAGCCGCGTCGATCGCGCCCTCGGCGGCGCCCGCACCGACCAGCGTGTGGAGCTCGTCGATGAACAGGATGATGTCGCCGCGGGTGCGGATCTCCTTGAGGACCTTCTTCAGGCGCTCCTCGAAGTCACCGCGGTAGCGGGAACCGGCGACCAGTGCACCCAGGTCGAGGGTGTACAGGTGCTTGTCCTTGAGGGTCTCGGGCACCTCGCCCTTGACGATGGCCTGGGCCAGCCCCTCGACGACGGCGGTCTTGCCGACGCCGGGCTCGCCGATGAGGACCGGGTTGTTCTTGGTCCGGCGGGACAGCACCTGCATGACCCGCTCGATCTCCTTCTCGCGCCCGATGACCGGGTCGAGCTTGGATTCGCGGGCAGCCTGGGTGAGGTTGCGGCCGAACTGGTCGAGGACCAGCGAGGTCGAGGGGGTGCCCTCGGCCGGGCCGCCTGCGGTGGCCGACTCCTTGCCGCCCCCGGTGTAGCCGGAGAGCAGCTGGATGACCTGCTGCCGGACCCTGTTCAGATCGGCGCCCAGCTTCACGAGGACCTGGGCGGCGACGCCCTCGCCCTCGCGGATCAGGCCGAGCAGGATGTGCTCGGTGCCGATGTAGTTGTGGCCGAGCTGGAGGGCCTCTCGGAGCGAAAGCTCCAGGACCTTCTTCGCCCGCGGCGTGAAGGGGATGTGGCCGGACGGGGCCTGCTGGCCCTGACCGATGATCTCCTCAACCTGCTGGCGAACAGCCTCGAGCGAAATCCCGAGGCTCTCCAGGGCCTTAGCGGCGACACCCTCACCCTCGTGGATCAAGCCCAGGAGGATGTGCTCGGTGCCGATGTAGTTGTGGTTGAGCATCCGGGCTTCTTCCTGAGCCAGGACGACAACCCGCCGCGCGCGGTCGGTGAACCTCTCGAACATCGTTTATCGCTCCTCAGAGCGGTCGGGCAGTTCGGGGTCGGTCCCCGCCCTGTCCTTCCGCATGCTAGTCCCGCGGGACGGGACAGCTCATTCCAACTGCCGACATCCGTCCACGGCTCACCCCCACGTCGGTGAGGAAAACCGGCTGTAAGAGCCGACTACTGCTCCAACCTGATGGTGCGAGACGATGTTCCCGCAGGCCAGGCAGATACCCGTCACACGTGTACGCCGATGGCGAACGGAAGCCGCTCAAATCAGCGTGTCGCCCCGATCCACTAGGAATGTCTTACCCGTAAGGACTGACACTCCATGCCGGTCAGCACGGTTCCCTCCGCTACGGGCGAACACGCTTGTGTCCCGAATGTGGGACTCCGCTCCACGGATGTTTACGTTCCGCATTGAACCGAGTGCACTACGTAACCCGGCGGCGCCACTCGGAGTTCATCCGTTCATGGCCATCGTCAACGTCGTGGACGCCGTTCCCCCTCCCCGTCTCCCCTCCGGGCCGGACACCCGTACCTGGTACGAGCGGGTGCTCGGCTGGGCCGTGGCGGCCGGGCCGCCCGTGCGGCTTGTCACCGGGGTCCGGTTCGACGTGCTGGAGCTTCCGGCGGACGCCGGGGCCGGGCTGCTGCGCCGTCCCGGCCTGGCCACCGGTCCGGTGGCGCTGGAGGGGCGCAGGATGCGCTTCCTGGTCGCCCCGGGGGCCGCCGACGAGCTGGAGGGGCTGCTCGACTGGCTGGAGTGGGGCGGGGTGGCGCTGGAGCTCACCGCCCTGGGTGCGGGGGGCGGGATCACCGCCCCCGTGCCGCCCGGGCGCGAGCCGGGAGGAGACCCCCGGAGGGCCGCCGTGTGGCTGCGGCCCCCCGGACCGGGGTGCGAGGCCTCGCTGCCGGCCCTGCCGGGACCGGGGCGGGGCGCCGGGGCCGGACCCGGGGGGTCCGGCGGGCCCGATCTCGTACGCCTGGTGGCCGCGGCGGCGACGGAATGCCACCGGGCCCGCCTGTGGCGGCGTACGGATCAGCCCTTGGCCTTCTCGTAGGCCTCGCGGATGTCGGCGGGGACGCGGCCGCGGTCGTTGACGTTGTAGCCGTTCTCCTTGGCCCACGCGCGGATCTCGGCGGTGTCGGGGTTGCCGGACGAAGCCGCGACGCGGCCCTTGGTGCGGCCGGCCGAGGCGCGTCCACCGGTGCGGCGGCCGCCCTTGGTGTACGGGTCGAGCAGCCCGCGGAGCTTTTCGGCGTTCGCGGTGGTGAGGTCGATCTCGTAGGTCTTGCCATCCAGAGCGAACGTCACGGTCTCGTCCGCCTCGCCACCGTCGAGGTCGTCGACAAGAAGGACCTGAACCTTCTGTGCCACCGGATTTCCTTTCATCGAAAATGCAGTACGCGGAAAGGAAACCGCTTTTGCCTGGAAAACACAAACCCCCGGGAGAGGTTCAGGAGCTCAACAAGGCGGGAAACGTACGCGATTCGGACATAGGCCACAGGCGGCTGCGGCCTGGAATAGCCCTCGCGGCCGTTCAGAGGTGCAGCAGCATCCGGCTGTTGCCCAAGGTGTTCGGCTTCACTCGTTCGAGACCGAGGAACTCGGCGACTCCCTCGTCATAGGAACGCAGGAGCTCCATGTAGACATCGGTGTCCACGGCGGTCTCACCGATCTCGACGAACCCGTGCTTCGCGAAGAAGTCGACTTCGAAGGTCAGGCAGAATACCCGGCGCACCCCGACCCGGCGGGCGGTCTCCAACAACTTGGCGAGCACCTGGTGCCCGACTCCGGCGCCCTTCAGGTCCCGGTCGACCGCGAGCGTGCGCACTTCGGCGAGGTCTTCCCACATGACGTGGAGAGCTCCGCAGCCCACCACCTGGCCGTCGGAGTCGCGTTCCGCGACCCAGAACTCCTGGATGCCCTCGTAAAGGGTGACCGGGGCTTTGTCGAGGAGGATCCGCTGCTGCACGTACTGGTCCAGCAGGCGGCGCAGAGCCGGAACATCTCCGGTGCGCGCGCGGCGGATGGTCACTGTTTTCGCGTCTGTGCTGGAAAGCTCTCCCATAGGCCGGACGCTATCGCCCCGGCTCGCTCCGGCGCGCGCCGGAGCCCCCTTCCTCCCCGGGTGCGGAGGGGTTCGCGCCCGGGCCGGCGGCGGGCGGCGCGGCCTCGGGGGCGCCGGCGGCCGGGGGCTCGGGCTCGTCGTGCTGGACGATCCTCACGGCGTCGCGGAGGGCCTCGCGCTGTTCCGGGGACATCATGCCGAAGAAGGCGACGAGGGCGGCCGCGGGGTTGTCGCTCGTCGACCAGGCTTCGTTCATCAGTGCGGCCGAGTAGGCGGCGCGGGTGGAGACCGCCGTATATCGATAGGCGCGGCCTTCCGCTTCCCGGCGGACCCAGCCCTTCTGATGGAGATTGTCCATAACGGTCATGACCGTGGTGTACGCGATGGACCGTTCCTGCTGGAGGTCTTCCAGGACTTCCCGAACGGTGACCGGGCGGTTCCACTGCCACACCCGCGTCATGACTGCGTCTTCGAGTTCTCCCAAGGGGCGAGGCACAGCAGCACGATAGTGCGGAATGGGCGGAATTGCCCGACTATTCGTGGTGCAACGCGCTGCCAATACCCGCGCGGCGGTCCTACTTCTGCGGCTGACCCGCTTCGGCGCGGGCGAGCACGGCGTCCACGGCCGCGTCTTCCTTGGCCTTGTTGGCGCCGCCCTGGCTCTTGACGATCGTCCTCACGAGGAAGATGAAGAACGTGGCCATCACGATGGGGGGCACGAGCGCGGAAACGTAGTCCATGCCCCCCAGCGTAGCTATACCGCCGCGAGCCCCGCCGCCGGGGGCGGGGCGGGCTTGCGGCGCGGCGGGAAGACCTCGCCCGGGGTGGGCACGGGCCGTCCGGGGCGCGGGGATTCCGGCGGCGAGGGCTCCTTCGGGGACGGGTCCGCCGGAGCGGGGCCCTTCGGGGAGGGGGCCGCCGGGGCCGGTCCCTTCGGCGCGGGCTCGGGGCCGGGCCGCTCGGGGCGGGGCCGCTCGGGGCCCGGTGCGGCGGCGGCCGGCTCCTCGCGGCCGCCGGCCAGGGCGAGCAGGCGGGTGCGGGGCGCGGGGGCCGCGGCCGCGAGCCGGCGGCGCACGGAGCGCTCCGCGACGCCCCGGGCCCGTTCCAGCACGGCGGCGGCGACCGGGTTGGCCCGCAGGGCGCGCAGGGCGGAGAGGTCGTCGGGGTCCGGCTCGTACCCGGCGGCGAGGGCGTCCTGGAGCAGTTCCAGGTAGCCCGACAGGCTCCCGGGCAGGGCTCTGCGGTAGCGGGCGAGATCGTCGAGCAGGAAGGCTCTGAGCCGGCCCGCCTCCCGGACCGCTTCGTCCACCGACGCCGCGAGGCGCAGGCAGTCCTGGACCTCGGCGGCCGTCAGGGGGGCCGTGGAGGACTGGAGGGCGTGGGCGAGGCTACGCCTGAGCACGAGCAGCTCGGCGGCGCTGAAGGCCATGCCGCCGCGGGATCCGTAGGGCGTGGGCATGGGGCCGAAGATACGCGCTAATCGGACAAAATCCCCTGATGGTGGGGACGTGCGGCGCGGCGCGGCGGCGCGCCTCGCACCGCCGCCGTCAGCCGGTCTCCTTCACTGCCCCGACGAAATCGGCCCAGGCGGCGTGGGTGGTGGCCATCACGAGGTGCGCGGGGTCGGCCCGGTCGGCCACCCGTACGAGGGTGCCGGGGGCGGCCGCCACGTAGACGCAGGCCTCCCCCTCACCGCAGTACGACGATTTGCGCCACTCGGTCGGGGCGTTCGTCATGGTGTCTCCTCCGCTGTGGACGAGGCCACGTTGCCTCTCCAGCGGGACGCTACCTGCGTCTGAGTCACGCTCCGGCCACTTCCCGTAAAAAACACGGCCGACAAATATCACGCCACCGTCACACCGTCGTCACTCGACCGGGAAGGCGTAGGCGATCTCGTAGCGGGAATCGGGGATCACGAGGTCGGCGGTCTCCACCGGCCGGCCGCCGGAATCGATGTAGGTCCGCTCGATCCGGGTGATCATCGAACCGAGGCTGATCCCGAGCAGATTGGCCTGGTTCTGGTTGGCGCGGGCCGGGCGCGGCACCTCCACCACCGAGGTGACGGTGATGCCGATGGACCGCATCCGCGCCACGACCCCGGCGCCGCGCAGCTCCCCCGCCTCGGGCAGGACGACCGGGGTCCCGGAGGTGATGGCGAGGGGCTCCCAGGACTCCGAGAGCTCGGCGGGGCTGCCGTCGGCCATGAACTCGTAGCGGGTCAGCACGCAGGGCGCGCCGGGTTCGATGGCCAGCCGGGCGGCGATCCGCTCGGGCGCGGGGACCTGGGGGTGGGTCCGGGAGTCCCAGGAGGCGGCGATGCCGTGCGCGGCGGCCTCGGAGCGGAAGGTGTTGCCGGAGCCGGGGACCCGGCGGCGGGTGCGGAGCATCCGCATGCGGCGGCGCGGGGTGCGCACGTAGGTGCCGGATCCGGCCCTGCCTTCGAGGAAGCCCTCGATGATCAGCTGCTCCATCGCCCGCTGGGTGACGCCCTGGCCGACCTCGTACTCCTCGGCGAAGCGGGCGCGGGAGGGGAGCCGGTCCCCGATCTTCCATTCGCCCGCCTCGATGCGGGTCCGGAGGGATTCGACCACCTGCAAGTACGGTGATTCACGGGGCATTCGGGCCGTCCTCTACCGTCTCGACCGTGCCGCTCGGGAGCGCGCGTCCGACGCCGACAAGCTAACCGATCAGCTCGAAGCTGAGGATTCGGGATGACGGTGGGTGCGGGCGACTCCCGTACGGGGACCGGTGGTTGGGCCCGGGCGGGCCGCCGCCCGCCGCGCCCGGGGCGGGCGTGGCGGGCGGAGTGCCGTGTGCTCAGTCGAAGTTGGGCGCGTTGCGCTCGTACACCAGCCGCAGGCCGATCAGGGTCAGCCAGGGCTCGTGCTCGTCGATCACCGAGGTCTCGCCGAGGACGATCGGCGCGAGCCCGCCGGTGGCGATCACCCGGACGTCGTCCGGGTCGCCCTCGGGGCCCACCAGGTCCCGGGCCATGCGGTGCACGATCCCGTCGACCTGGCCCGCGAACCCGTAGACCACGCCGGACTGCATCGCCTCGACCGTGGACTTGCCGATCACGTTGCGCGGCCGGGCCAGCTCGATCTTGCGCAGCTGCGCGCCGCGCATCCCGAGCGCCTCCATCGAGATCTCGATGCCCGGGGAGATCACCCCGCCCACGTACTCGCCGCGCACGGAGATCGCGTCGAAGGTGGTCGCCGTCCCCATGTCGACGACGATCGCCGGCCCCCCGTACAGCTCGACGGCCGCGACCGCGTTGACGATGCGGTCCGCGCCCACCTCCTTGGGGTTGTCCATCAGGATGGGCACGCCCGTCTTGACGCCGGGCTCCACCAGCACCGCCGGCACGTCGCCGTAGTAGCGGCGGGTGACCTCGCGCAGCTCGTGCAGGACGGACGGGACCGTCGCGCAGATGGCGATGCCGTGGATCCCGTCGCCCAGCTCGCTGCCGAGCATCGGGTGCATGCCCATCAGGCCCTGGAGCAGGACGGCCATCTCGTCGGCCGTGCGGCGCGGGTCGGTGGAGACCCGCCAGTGCTCGACGATCTCCTCGCCGTCGAACAGACCCATGACGGTGTGGGTGTTGCCCACGTCGATGGTGAGCAGCACGGACTACACCGCCTCGCGCAGGTCGAGGCCGATGTCGAGGATCGGCGAGGAGTGCGTGAGCGCCCCCACCGCCAGGTAGTCCACACCGGTCTCGGCGTAGGCGCGGGCGGTCTCCAGGGTGAGGCGGCCCGAGGACTCCAGGACGGCGCGGCCGGCCACGAGGGTGACGGCCTCCTCGGTCTCCGGGACAGTGAAGTTGTCCAGCAGGATCAGGTCGGCGCCCGCGTCCACGACCTCGCGGACCTGGTGCATGGTGTCGACCTCGACCTCGACCGGGACGTCCGGGAAGGCCTCGCGGACGGCCTTGAAGGCCTGGGCGACGCCGCCGGCGGCGACCACGTGGTTGTCCTTGACCAGCGCGGCGTCCGACAGGGACATGCGGTGGTTGACGCCGCCGCCGCAGCGGACCGCGTACTTCTCCAGCGAGCGCAGGCCCGGAGTGGTCTTGCGGGTGTCGCGGACCTTGGCCTTCGTACCCTCCAGGACGTCCGCCCAGCGGCGGGTGGCCGTGGCGATGCCGGACAGGCGGCACAGGATGTTCAGGGCGCTGCGCTCGGCCGTCAGCAGGTCGCGGGTGCGGGCGCGGACCGACAGCAGCAGCTGGCCGGCCTCCACCTGGTCGCCGTCCTCGGCGTGCCGCTCCACCTCGAAGGCCTCCGTGCACACCACGGAGAACACCGCCTCGGCGATCCGCAGGCCGGCCACGACCCCGGCCTCGCGGGCCACGAAGTCGGCGACGGCCTCGGCCTCTTCGGGGACGGTGGCGACGGTGGTCACGTCGACCCCGCCGTCCAGGTCCTCGGACAGCGCCATGTGCGCGATGTCCTCGACCTCGATCGGGTCGAGGCCCGCGTCCACCAGCAGCTGGGCGAGCGCCGGGTCGAGGCCGGTCTCCTCGCCGTCGCCGCAGCCGCAGTCGTCGCCGCAGCCGCCTTCGTTCTGCTCGATCAGGGGGAGTTCGGGGGTGCTCACGGTCAGTGCTCCTGGCTTGAGGGGTGGGGGAACGTCTACGGGCGGGGGGCGCCGGAGGAGGCGTCCGCGTCCACGGGCGGGAAGTCCGCCGAGTCGGTGGGGGTGACGACCAGGGCCCGCCGCTCGGTGGCCGACAGCCGCACCACCAGGTGGCGGCGCCAGGCGTCGTCGCGGTCGGGGTGGTCCTCCCGCCAGTGGCAGCCGCGGGTCTCGGCGCGCCGCTGGGCGGCGGCGACCAGGACGCGGGCCACGCACAGCAGGTTGGTCGCCTCCCAGGTGTCCACGCCCGGTTCGGCGGTCTTCCCGTGGGTCTCCAGCTCGCCCAGAGCGGTCGTGTAGAGGGTCTCCAGGGCCTCGGCGGCCTCGCTCAGGGACTCCGAGGAGCGCAGCACGCCGGCGCCCCGCGTCATGATCCGCTGGACCTCGTAGCGGGCGCTCGCGGGCTGGAGCGGGCCGGTGGCGGGCACGGGTATGCCCGGGCCGCTGCCCTCGGGGGCGCGGGAGACGATGTCCTCGGCGATCCGCTCGGCGAAGACCAGGCCCTCCAGCAGGGAGTTGGAGGCCAGGCGGTTGGCGCCGTGCACACCGGTGCAGGCGACCTCGCCGCAGGCGTACAGGCCCGGGACGGTCGTGCGGCCGTGCAGGTCGGTGCGGACGCCGCCGGAGGCGTAGTGCGCGGCGGGGGCGACCGGGATGGGCTCGGTCACCGGGTCGATGCCGTGGGAGCGGCAGGCGGCGAGGATCGTGGGGAAGCGGTTCTCCCACATCTCGGCCCCGAAGTGGCGGCCGTCCAGGTACATGTGGAGCGTGCCCTGCTCCTGCATGCGGCGCGTGATGGCCTTGGCGACGATGTCGCGCGGCGCGAGTTCGGCGAGCTCGTGCTGGCCGACCATGAAGCGGACCCCGTCGGCGTCGACGAGGTGGGCGCCCTCGCCCCGTACGGCCTCCGAGACCAGGGGCTGCTGCCCCTCGGCGTCCGGGCCCAGGAACAGGACGGTCGGGTGGAACTGGACGAACTCCAGGTCGGAGACCTCGGCGCCGGCGCGCAGCGCGAGGGCGACGCCGTCGCCGGTGGAGACGGACGGGTTGGTGGTCGCGGAGAAGACCTGGCCCATGCCGCCGGTCGCGAGGATCACGGCGGGGGCGTGGACGGCGCCGACGCCGTCGTGCTGGCCCTCGCCCATCACGTGCAGGGTGACGCCGGCCGTGCGGCCCTCGGCGTCCTGGAGCAGGTCCAGGACCAGCGCGTTCTCGACCGTCTCGATGCCGGCGGCGTGGACGGCCTCGACGAGCGCGCGGGAGATCTCGGCGCCGGTGGCGTCGCCGCCCGCGTGCGCGATCCGGCGGCGGTGGTGGCCGCCCTCGCGGGTCAGCTCGATCTCGCCGGTCTCGGCGGAGGTGTCGAAGACGGCGCCGGCCGCGATGAGCCGGCGGACCGCGTCCGGGCCCTCGGTGACCAGCACCCGCACGGCGTTCTCGTCGCACAGTCCCGCACCGGCGACCAGGGTGTCGTCCAGGTGCTGCTCGGGGGTGTCGCCCTCGCCGAGCGCGGCCGCGACGCCGCCCTGGGCCCAGCGGGTGGAGCCGTCGTCGAGGCGGGCCTTGGTGACCACGACCGTACGGCGGCCCGCGGCGGCGCAGCGCAGCGCCGCGGTCAGGCCCGCGACGCCGGATCCGACGACCACGACGTCCGCCTCGACGGCCCAGCCGGGGGCGGGGGCGTGCAGCCGTATACCGGTGCCTGCGGCGCCCTGGTTGGCTGGGCTGCCGGGAGTGCCTGTGGTGCTCACGCGTGTACTCCGAACTCCAATGGGATGTTGTCGATCAGCCGGGTCGTGCCGACCTTCGCCGCGACGGCCAGCACGGCCTGTCCGGTGAAGTCGGGGCCGACGTCGGTGAAGTCCTTCGGGTCCACCAGCGCCAGGTAGTCCAGGACCAGGGGCGGCTCGTGGCGGCCCGCCTCCTCCAGGACGTGCCGGGCCGCGGCCCGGACGGCGTCCGGCAGGCCGCTGCCGGCGGTGGCGGCCGCCGACACGGCGTGGGCGTCGGCGGAGGCGCGGATCTCGCCGAGGCGGGCCAGGGCGGTGGCCCGTTCGTCGCTGGCGGGCGCGGCCTCGGCGCGGGCGCGCAGCGCGGCCTGCGCCGCGAGCCGGTCGCGGCCGGCGAACAGGGCGCGGGAGAGGGCGAGGGCGACGGGGCGCTCGGCCGCGGAGAGGTAGCGGTTGCGGGAGGACAGGGCGAGGCCGTCGTCCTCGCGGACGGTGGGGACGCCGGCCACCTCGACGGGGAAGTTGAGGTCGGTCACCATGCGCCGGATCAGGGCCAGTTGCTGGGCGTCCTTCTGGCCGAAGAGGGCCAGGTCGGGGCGGGTGAGGTGGAGCAGCTTGGCGACGACGGTGAGCATGCCGTCGAAGTGGCCGGGGCGGGTGGCGCCCTCCAGGCGTTCGCCCATGGGCCCGGCGGTGATCCGCACCTGCGGGTCGCCGCCCGGGTAGACCTCGTCCACGGAGGGCGCGAACACGGCGTCGGCGCCCGCCGCTTCGGCGATCGCCAGGTCGGAGTCGAGGGTGCGCGGGTAGCGGTCGAGGTCCTCGTTCGCCCCGAACTGGAGCGGGTTGACGAAGACGGTGACCACGACCTGCCCCTCGGGGCCGGCCTGCTCGCGGGCGGTGCGCACCAGGGTGGCGTGGCCCTCGTGCAGGGCGCCCATGGTCATCACGACGGCACGGCGGCCGGTGCGCGGCAGCTTGTGGAGCTCCTCGGCGGTGTGCAGCAGCTGGAGCGGGCCGGTCATCGCTCCCCACCCTTCGGGTCGGCGGCGTCGGTGTCGCCGTGGTCGGTGTCGCCGTGGTCGTCGGCGAGCACGCCGAGCAGGTCCTCGGCGAGCTCGGGCTTGAGCAGTCCGTGTGCGAGGGCCCGGTCGGCGGTGGTGCGGGCCATGGCGAGGTACCCGGCGACGGTGCCGGGGGCGTGCTTGCGCAGCTCCGAGACGTGCGCGGCGACGGTGCCGGCGTCACCGCGGGCGACGGGGCCGGTCAGGGCGGCGTCGCCGGAGCGCAGGGCGTTGTCGAGGGCGGCGCCGAGGAGCGGGCCGAGCATCCGGTCGGGGTGCCCGACGCCGGCGGTGCGCAGCGTCTCCATGGCCTGGGCGACCAGGGTGACCAGGTGGTTCGCGCCCAGGGCGAGGGCCGCGTGGTAGAGCGGACGGCTCTCCTCCGCGATCCACTCGGGCTCCCCTCCCATCTCGATGACCAGCGCCTCGGCGGCGAGCCGCAGCTCGTCGGGAGCGGTCACGCCGAAGGAGCAGCCGGCCAGCCGCTGCACGTCGACCTCGGTGCCGGTGAAGGTCATCGCGGGGTGCAGGGCCAGCGGCAGGGCGCCCGCGCGGCGCGCGGGGTCGAGCACGGCGGTCCCGTAGCGGCCGGAGGTGTGCACGAGGAGCTGCCCGGGGCGCACGGCCCCGGTCTCGGCGAGGCCCTCGACCAGCCCGGGCAGGGCGTCGTCGGGGACGGTGAGGAGCACCAGCTCGGCCCGCTCCAGCACCTGCGCGGGGGTGACGAGGGGGACGCCGGGCAGCATCCGGTCGGCCCGGCGCCGGGAGGCGTCGGAGACGCCGGAGACGGCGACGGGGTGGTGCCCGGCCTGCTGCAGGGCGCGGGCCAGCGCGGGCCCGACGCGGCCGGCGCCGACGACTCCGACGGAGAGCCGGGCGGGGCGCTCTTGCTGCGATGAGTTCACGCGGGGAATGCCTTCCGTTCCAGTCCGCGGGGGGTACCGGACGATACGTCGCCATGCTAGGCCCTCGGGGCGGTGGGCCGCCGGTCAGGCCATGGCCGACCCGGGCGGCGTTCGGGGCGTGGGGTCCGGCGGGGCGGAGCCCGCCCCGGCGGCGGGTCCGGGGCGGTACCCCCGGGGGCACCTCCCGGCGGCACCGGGGGGAGAGCGGTGGCGGGGCGGGCAGGGGCCGCGGCGCGCGGCGGCGGCCTGCGGCCGGCCGAAAATGCCGGGAGGCGGACCGGACGCGTCGGCGATGATCGGCGACATGACTGATGAAGCGGAGCGGACGAAGCGGATCGTGGCGGCGTGGCGCGGAGCCTCCCGGAGGCTGGCCCGCAGCCCCCGGGAGGCCACCGTCGGCGAGCTGCTCGCGGAGCTGGCGGACGCCCCGTACGACATGGACTCGCCCGGCGACCTCTACGGCGACGGGGCCGTCGCCGAGCTGGAGCGGCGCGTCGCGGAGCTGCTCGGCACCGAGGACGCGGCCTTCTTCCCCTCGGGCACGATGGCCCAGCAGATCGCCCTGCGCTGCTGGGCGGGCCGCACCGGGAACCCGGTGGTCGCGATGCACCCGCTGGGCCACCCCGAGCGGTGGGAGGGCGGCGCCGTGTCGGCGGTCTCCGGACTGCGCACCGTCCACCCGGTGCAGGAGCCGCGCCAGCCGACGCCGGAGGAGGTCCGGGACCACCCCGAGCCCTTCGGCACGCTGATGCTGGAGCTGCCGCTGCGTGACGCCGGCTTCCTGCTGCCCACGTGGGACGAGCTGACGGGGCTGGTGGACGCCGCCCGGGAACGGGACGCGGTGGTCCACTTCGACGGGGCCCGGCTGTGGGAGTCCACCGTCCACTTCGGCCGCCCCCTGGCGGAGGTCGCCGGGCTGGCCGACTCGGTCTACGTGTCCTTCTACAAGTCCCTCGGCGGGCTGAGCGGGGCCTGCCTGGCGGGGGCCCGCGGCTTCGTGGAGGAGACCCGCGTCTGGCGCCACCGGTACGGGGGCCAGGTCTTCCGCCAGTTCCCCCAGGCCCTGTCGGCCCTGGCCGGGCTGGAGCGGGAGCTGCCCCGGCTCCCGGCGTACGTCGGGCAGGCCCGGATGGTCGCGGGGGCGCTGCGCGAGGGCTTCGAGGCGGCCGGGGTGCCGTGGTTCCGGATCAACCCCGGGGTTCCGCACACGCACCAGTTCCAGGTGTGGCTCCCGTACGAGCCGGACCGTCTCACCGAAGCGGGCACCCGGCTCGCGGAGGAGGAGGGCACGGTCCTGTTCGGGCGGTGGAACGCGGAGGGGGTCGCGCCGGGCCTGTCCATGACGGAGGTCACGGTGACGCAGCCGGGGCTGGCGTGGAGCCCGGAGGACGTACGGACGGCGGTGGCGGGGTTCCTGGGGCGGGTCTAGGGGCCCGTGGCGGCGGCAACGGGGTGGTTGACCAGGCAAGTTGTTGCGGGACTCCCGGTCGACACGCCCGCACGGGCGGGAGAGCATGAGGGGAGGGACTCCTTCCGGGGCCGTCGTCACGGGTGTGGCCCGAGCCCCTCTCCACCCCTCCCCCCACAGGTGAGGAACCCCGATGAACAAGCGAGCCCGCACATCCCTGTGCACCACCCTCATGGCCTGTTCGCTCGCCCTCGGGCCGGCTGCCGCGGCATGGGCCGTGCACGCCCCGGCGGCGGGCCCGTCCGGCTCGGCGTGCTTCGTCGTAGCCAAGGCGGGCGACGCGACGAAGGCGACGGTCACGGGCGGGGGATTCCTCAAGACCAGGGGCGAGGTCTTCCTCGACCGGACCGACGGCGACGACGGCGCAGGCGGAGGCGCCACTGCCACGGCCGCCGTGGCCGACGACGGCACGTTCACCTCCGGTGAGGTACCGGCCGGCACGTACGCCGTCTTCCAGCACCGCGGCCCCCGCGTGGCCTGCGTGAGCGGCGAGGAAGCCGGGAGCGTCGCCGACCAGAAGCTGGTCCTCTCCGAAGGGGCCCGTGGCACCGCCGAGGGCCGGGCCCAGGGGAGGAAGCTGGCCGAGTCCGGCGCCTGTGACGCGAAGGCCGAGCCGAGGACGCCGAACCTGCACGGCCTCGCCGCCGATCCGCAGGCCCGCAAGAAGGCCGAAGAGGCCTACAGGAACGCGTACTCGGCCGCGTTCGACGAGGCGATCGGCTTCTTCTGCCACCGCTAGCAGGTCCGCGCGCCGCGGAAGATCAGGCGGGTCAGGGCGTGGCGCCAGGGGTGGGTGGTGGGGGCGCCGTCGACGGCGGCTTCGAACTGGGCCGCCGTGCGCAGCGAGCGCAGGACGGCCAGGTCGTCGCGGCCCGGGGGCGGGGGCAGGGGGGTGCCGTGCTGCGAGGCGCGGTAGGTGTCGATGAGGTACTGCTCTATCGCGGTCATGACTCCACCCTCACCCCGTCGGCCGCAGTCCGCCCGTCGCGTTGCGCGCGGGGGCCAAAGCCCCCCCCCCCCCGCGGGGCGGCCCCCCCCCCGCGCCCCGCCCCCGCCGCCGGCCGCCCGCGGCCCCCGCCGGGGGGGGGGCGCGCCCGGGGCCGCGGGCGGGGCCGG
>NZ_JBHVUQ010000174.1:0-15889 GCF_042884105.1 Streptomyces sp. NPDC058157 | reverse complement strand
GCCCCGGACCCCGGTGCGCTCAATCGCCGCGCGGGCTGGAATTTCGCTGCGCGAAATCCAGCCCCGCCGGCGTTTGAGGCGCGGGGGTCTGGGGGCGGAGCCCCCAGGGGTCCGGGGCTTGCCCCGGGGAACGGGCGGAGGGCTGGTAGGGGACCTCCGCCCCGCGCAGCGGCCCCCGCAGGCCCGCGCGGGTCAGAAGGTCAGCAGGAGGGTCGTCAGCAGGGCGGTCGACAGGGTCAGTTCCAGTGCGCCGACCTTCGGCGGTCGCAGACCCCGGCCCGGGAGGAGTGCCGCTCGGGTCAGGCAGGCCGCGAAGAGCGGGGTCAGCCAGCACGACAGGGCGGTCGCCGCCGCCAGCGCCACCGCGTGGTACGCCACCGAGGACCGCCGGTACGGCAGGGACCCCCGCTCCCGGATCATCGTCTTCACGTACGGCACCGTCCCCGCGAAGTACAGCAGGCAGGCCGCCCCCGCCCGCCAGGCCCCGCCGGGGCCGAGGCCGCCCAGGCGGGCCGCCACCAGCAGCATCCCGCAGGCCGGGACCACCGCCGCCAGGCCGTTGGCCAGGGCCCGCTCCCGCCCCCGCCACGCGTACCGGGTGTTGACCGCCACGAACGGCAGCGCCGCCGCGGCCGCGAGGAGGAGCCACGGGTGGAGGACGGCCAGGGGCACCGCGAACGCCCCCGCCGCAGCCCCGCACACCACCGCCGGGACCCCGTGCCGCCGCGCCGAGCGCAGCCCGCGCGCGTGCAGCCGCAGCCACTGCTGCGCGTGGAAGGCGGCCGCGTACCCGAGGAGCCAGGCCGCGAACAGGGCCGCGTGCCCCCATCCCGGGTGCGGGGAGAGGAACGTCCCCGCCAGGAAGGGGACCGCCAGCATCGCCCACGCCCCGTGCTGGTCGGGTATCCAGCGGTAGGTCATTTCCGTTCCGTTCGCCAAAGTGGAATTCCGGCGCGTAATTCATCCGCGCCGGCACGCAGTTGGGGTCGTCCCAGCTTCGCACCCACTCGGCCCCCGAAATACCGGGAAGAGGTCACGGGACTTGGGGACCTTTGTCACCGGATTCGGCATTCCGGCGGGCGTAGCGTCGCATACGGGCCGGAAATCGACCCTCCCCTCCCCACCCCCCCGTTTCCGCCCTGGAGGTCGTCTTGGACGCGCGTCAGGAGAGTCCCTTCCGTTCCCTCGCCGTCGAGGGTGCCCGGCGCGCCGGTGGTTTCTTCACCGGCGCCGAGGTCTCCGAGGACCTGCGCACCGTCCACCGCACCGGCGGCCGCGCCGCCGAGGCCTTCTACCGGGACCGGTGGAGCCACGACAAGGTCGTGTACTCGACGCACGGCGTGAACTGCACCGGTTCCTGCCGCTGGAAGGTCTTCGTCAAGGACGGGATCATCACCTGGGAGACCCAGGCCACCGACTACCCCTCCGTGGGCCCGGACCGCCCCGAGTACGAGCCCCGCGGCTGCCCGCGCGGTGCCTCGTTCTCCTGGTACTCGTACTCGCCGACCCGCGTGCGCTACCCGTACGTGCGCGGGACGCTGCTGGAGATGTACCGGGAGGCGAAGGCCCGGCTGGGCGACCCGGTGCTGGCCTGGGCCGACGTCCAGGCCGACCCGGAGCGCCGGCGCCGCTACCAGAAGGCCCGCGGCAAGGGCGGGCTGGTGCGGGCCACCTGGGAGGAGGCCACCGAGCTGGTCGCCGCCGCGCACGTGCACACCATCAAGGAGCACGGCCCGGACCGGGTCGCCGGCTTCTCCCCCATCCCCGCGATGTCGATGGCCTCGCACGCCGCCGGAGCCCGTTTCCACTCCCTCATCGGCGCGCCGATGCTCAGCTTCTACGACTGGTACGCCGACCTGCCCGTGGCCTCCCCGCAGGTGTTCGGGGACCAGACCGACGTGCCGGAGTCCGGTGACTGGTGGGACGCGGCGTACCTGATGATGTGGGGCTCGAACGTCCCCGTGACCCGTACCCCGGACGCGCACTGGATGACGGAGGCGCGTTATCGCGGGCAGAAGGTCGTGGCCGTTTCCCCGGATTACGCCGACAACACCAAATTCGCCGACGAATGGATGCACCCCCACCCCGGGACGGACGGCGCACTGGCCCTCGCGATGGGGCACGTCATCCTCAAGGAATTCTTCGTCGAGAAGCAGACCCCCTTCTTCACGGATTACGTCCGCACGTACACCGACCTGCCCTTCCTGGTGTCCCTGCGGGAGACGGAGCAGGGGCTGGTCCCGGGGAAGTTCGTCACCGCCGCCGATCTGGGCACGGACACCGAGAACGCGCAGTGGAAGACCGTCCTCGTCGACGACGTGACCGGTGAGGCGGTCGTGCCGAACGGGACGCTGGGCCACCGCTGGGGCAAGAACGAGAAGCCGGAGTGGAACCTCGACCTCGGCGACACCGTGCCCCGCCTCACCCTCCTCGGGGAGGGGGAGAGCGCCGAGATCGTGCTGCCCCGGTTCGAGGACGACGAGCGCGGCGGCACCGTCCGCCGCGGGGTGCCCGTGCGCCGCCTCGGCGGCCGGCTCGTGACCACCGTCTTCGACCTGATGCTGGCCCAGTACGGGGTCCCCCGCGCGGGCCTGCCCGGCGACTGGCCGTCCGGGTACGAGGACGCCTCCCGGCCCGGCACCCCCGGCTGGCAGGAGTCGCTGACCTCGGTGCCCGCCGCCCAGGCGGTACGCGTGGCGCGGGAGTTCGCGCGGACCGCGGAGCAGTCGCAGGGCCGCTGCATGATCCTGATGGGGGCGGGCACCAACCACTGGTTCCACTCCGAGACCATCTACCGCGCCTTCCTCGCCCTGCTCACCCTCACCGGCTGCCAGGGCCGCAACGGCGGCGGCTGGGGCCACTACGTCGGCCAGGAGAAGTGCCGCCCGGTCACCGGCTGGGCCACCCTCGCCGCCGCCTCCGACTGGTCGCGCCCGCCGCGCCAGATGATCGGCGCCGCCTGGTTCTACCTGCACACCGGCCAGTGGCGCTACGACACCCTGCCCGCCGGGGCGCTGGCCTCCCCGCTCGGCACGGGCGCCTTCGAGGGCATGAGCGGGGCGGACTGCCTGGCCGCGAGCGCCCGGATGGGCTGGATGCCGTCCTACCCGACCTTCGACCGCAACCCCCTCGACCTGGGCGAGGCCGAGGACCCGGTCGGCGAGGCGGTCCGCGCGCTCAAGGACGGCACGCTCGGCTTCGCCGGCGAGGACCCGGACGCCCCGCGCAACTGGCCACGTGTGCTGAACGTGTGGCGGGCCAACCTGCTGGGTTCCAGCTCCAAGGGCAACGAGTACTTCCTCAAGCACCTGCTCGGCACCCACTCCAACCTCCCCGAGGACGCCCCGCGCTGCGCCCCGCGCGACGTCGCGTACCGGGAGGAGGACGTGGAGGGCAAGCTGGACCTGCTGACCACCATGGACTTCCGGATGACGTCCACGACCCTGCTCTCGGACGTGGTCTTCCCGGCGGCCACCTGGTACGAGAAGCACGACCTGTCCTCCACGGACATGCACCCCTTCCTGCACGCCTTCACCCCGGCCGTGGACCCGCCCTGGCAGGCCCGCTCCGACTACGACGCCTTCCGGGGCCTGGCCGAGCGCTTCGGCGAGCTGGCCCGCACCCACCTGGGCGTGCGCCGGGACCTGGTGGCCACCGCCCTCCAGCACGACACCCCGGGCGGCGAGATGGCCCAGCCGGGCGGGGTGGCGCTGGACTGGTCGAAGGGCGAGTGCGAACCCGTGCCCGGCCGGACCATGTACGACCTCAAGGTGGTCGAGCGGGACTACGGGGCGGTGGGCGAGAAGTTCGCCGCGCTGGGCCCGCTCGTGGACACCCTCGGCGTGACGACGAAGGCCGTCACCTTCGACGTCGCGGAGGAGGTCGAGTACCTCCGGGCGAAGAACGGCACCGTCCGCGCGGGCACGGCCGCCGGACGGCCCCGGCTGGAGACCGCCCGGCAGGCCTGCGAGGCGATCCTCTCCCTCTCCGGCACCAGCAACGGGCGCCTGGCCGTCCAGGGCTTCGAGACGCTGGAGAAGAAGGTCGGCACGCACATGGCCCACCTGGCCGCCGAGGCCGAGGGCAAGCGGATCTCCTTCGCCGACACCCAGGCCCGGCCCGTCCCGGTGATCACCTCGCCGGAGTGGTCCGGCTCGGAGTCCGGCGGCCGGCGCTACACCGCCTTCACCGTCAACACCGAGCACCTCAAGCCCTGGCACACCCTCACCGGCCGCCAGCACTTCTTCCTCGACCACGACTGGCTGCACGAGGTCGGCGAGGCCCTCCCCGTCTACAAGCCGCCGCTGGACATGCACCGGCTGTACGGGGAGCCCGAGATCGGCCGGGTGGACGAGAAGACCGTCGCCGTCCGCTACCTCACCCCCCACAACAAGTGGGCCATCCACAGCCAGTACCAGGACAACCTGTACATGATGACCCTGGGGCGCGGCGGCCAGACGGTGTGGATGTCCCCGCAGGACGCCGAGGCGATCGGGGTCGCGGACAACGACTGGATCGAGGCCGTCAACCGCAACGGCGTGGTCACCGCCCGCGCGATCGTCTCCCACAAGATGCCGCCCGGCACGGTCTACATGAACCACGCCCAGGAGCGCACGGTCGGCGTCCCCCGCACGGAGAAGACGGGCCGCCGCGGCGGCATCCACAACTCCCTGACCCGGGTGATGCTCAAGCCCACCCACCTCATCGGCGGCTACGCCCAGCTGACCTGGGCCTTCAACTACCTGGGCCCGACCGGCAACCAGCGCGACGAGGTGACGGTCATCCGGCGCCGCGACCAGAAGGTGGAGTACTGACATGAGGGTCATGGCACAGGTCGCGATGGTCATGAACCTCGACAAGTGCATCGGCTGCCACACCTGTTCGGTCACCTGCAAGCAGGCGTGGACCAACCGGCAGGGCACCGAGTACGTCTGGTTCAACAACGTCGAGACCCTCCCCGGCCAGGGCTACCCCCGCCGCTGGGAGGACCAGGACAAGTGGAAGGGCGGCTGGGAGCGCACCCGCTCGGGCCGGCTGCGGCTGCGGGCCGGCGGCCGGCTCCAGAAGCTCGGCGGGATCTTCGCCAACCCCCACCTGCCGGAGATCGGCGACTACTACCAGCCCTGGACGTACGAGTACAAGAACCTCACCGACGCCCCGGCGGGCGAGGACCTCCCCACCGCCCGCCCCGTCTCCCAGCTCACCGGGGAGCCCCTCGACACCGTCGAATGGGGCCCGAACTGGGACGACAACCTCGGCGGCGCCCCCGAGCACGCCGTGAAGGACCCCGTCGTGGAGAAGATCCGCGAGGAGGTCGGGGAGCGGATCCGCTTCGAGTTCGAGCAGAGCTTCATGTTCTACCTCCCCCGGATCTGCGAGCACTGCCTCAACCCGGCCTGCGTCTCCTCCTGCCCCTCCGGTGCGATGTACAAGCGGGAGGAGGACGGCATCGTCCTCGTCGACCAAGACCGCTGCCGCGGCTGGCGGATGTGCGTCACCGGCTGCCCGTACAAGAAGGTGTACTTCAACCACCGGACCGGCAAGGCCGAGAAGTGCACCTTCTGCTTCCCGCGCGTCGAGGTCGGCATGCCCACCGTCTGCTCGGAGACCTGCGTCGGCCGCATGCGCTACCTCGGCGTGCTGCTCTACGACGCCGACCGGGTCGCCGAGGCCGCCGCCGTCGCCGACGAGCACGACCTCTACCCCGCCCAGCTGGAGTGCTTCCTCGACCCCGCCGACCCGGCGGTGGTCGCCGCGGCCCGGGCCTCCGGGATCACCGACGAGTGGCTGGACGCCGCCCGCCGCTCCCCCGTGTACGACCTCATCGCCACCTACCAGGTCGCCCTCCCCCTCCACCCGGAGTACCGGACGATGCCCATGGTCTGGTACGTGCCCCCGCTCTCCCCCGTCGTCGAGGCGGTCGCCGCCACCGGCAGCGACGGCGAGGACGCCGGCAACCTCTTCGGCGCCATCGACGCCCTGCGCATCCCCGTCGAGTACCTCGCGGAGATCCTCACCGCCGGCGACACCCACGCCGTCGAGGCGGTGCTGCGCCGGATGGCCGCGATGCGCTCCTACATGCGCCGGGGCAACCTCGGCGAGCCGGCGGACGAGTCCGTCGCCGCCGCCGTCGGGCTCACCGGCCGGGAGATGGAGGACATGTTCCGGCTGCTGGCCGTCGCCAAGCAGGAGGACCGGTTCGTGGTCCCGGCCGCCGCCCGCCCCGACGCCGACGCGCTCGCCGCCTCCCACCCGCTCGACGACGGCTGCCCCGTCGCCGGGGCCGAGGCCGGACCGTCCCGCGTGATGCTCAACCTCAGCCCCACGAGGAGGCGTTCATGACCCCCGACGCGCTGGTGCGGCTGGTCGCGGGCTGCGTGCTGCAGTACCCCGGAGACCGCTTCCACGACGAACTCCCCCGGCTGCGCGGCGCCCTGGCCGGAGCCCCCGCCGGACCGGCCGCACTGCTCGGCGCCTTCCTCGACCACACCGAGACGCTCGGCCCGATCGAGCTGTGCGCCGAGTACACCTCCACCTTCGACACCCGCAATCGCCGCTGCCTCTACCTCACCTGGTGGGCGGACGGGGACACCCGGCGGCGCGGACTCTCCCTGGTCCGGCTCAAGCGGATTTACCGGGACTTCGGGCTGGAGTTCACCGGCGAGGAACTGCCCGACTTCCTGCCCGTGGCCCTGGAGTTCGCGGCACTGCGCGAGGAGGCGGGCACCGAGCTGCTCCAGGAGCACCGGGCCGGGCTGGAGCTGCTGCGCCTCGCCCTCACCGAGTGCGGGTCCCCGTACGCGCGGGTGCTGGAGGCGGTCTGCGCCACCCTGCCGGGGCCCTCGCCGCAGACGAGGGCCGAGGCGAAGGCCCTGGCGCGCAGCGGCCCGCCTCAGGAACTGGTGGGCTTCGGCTCCCCCCTCGAACCCCTCGGCCCCGGTGTCGACGTACCCGTCGACCTTCCCTGGCCGGCCCTTCCGGAAAGGCAGACGGCCTGATGGACCTCCTCCTGTGGGGCGTGTTCCCGTACGTCTCCGTCGCCCTGCTGGTCGCCGGCCTCGTCTGGCGCGCCCGCTACGACGCCTTCGGCTGGACCAGCCACTCCTCCCAGCTGTACGAGTCCCGGCTGCTGCGCATCGGCTCGCCCCTCTTCCACTTCGGCATGGCCTTCGTGGTCGCCGGACACGTCGTCGGCCTGCTGATCCCGATGAGCTGGACCGACGCCCTCGGCCTCGACGACCACGCCTACCACCTGATGGCCGTCTCCACGGGCGCCGTCGCCGGTGTGGCGGCCGCCGCCGGGATCGGCATCCTGGTCTGGCGCCGGCTGCGCACGCCCGCCGTCCGCAAGGCGCGGGTGCGCGGCGACCGGCTGATGTACGCGGTCCTGCTCGGCGCGCTGGCCCTCGGCCTGACGGCGACGGTCCTCAACTCCACCGGGCAGACGGACGGCTACAACTACCGCGAGGGCGTCTCGGTCTGGTTCCGCAGCCTGTTCGCCCTCTCCCCCGACCCCCAGCTGATGGCCGCCGCCCCGCTCGCCTTCCGGCTGCACGTCCTCTTCGGGTTCACCCTGTTCGCGCTGATCCCCTACTCCCGGCTGGTGCACATGTTCTCGGCGCCGCTGAAGTACCTCTTCCGCCCGTTCGTGGTCTACCGCCGGCGCGACCCCGGGCTGACGTCCAACCGTCCGGACCGGCGCGGCTGGGAGCGGGTCTCGTGAGGCCCCCCACGCTCGTGCGCCGGCCCCGGCACGCGGTCTCCGAGCGGCCGTTCCTCGTCATCTGGGAGGCCACCCGGGCCTGTCCGCTGGCCTGCCTGCACTGCCGGGCCGAGGCGCAGACCGCCCGGCACCCCGAGGAGCTCGACGGGGCCGGGGCCCGCCGGGTCATGGACCAGGTCGCCGCCTTCGGCAAGCCCGCGCCGCTGTTCGTGATCACCGGCGGGGACCCGTTCCAGCGGGCCGACCTCACCGAGCTCATCGCGTACGGGACGGGGCTGGGCCTGCGCGTGGCGGTCTCCCCCTCCGGCACCCCGACCCTCACCCCGGAGGGCCTGCGCGCGGTCCGCGACGCCGGCGCGGTGGCCGTCTCCCTGTCCCTGGACGGCTCGACGGCCGCCCGGCACGACGCCTTCCGGGGCGTGCCCGGCGTGTTCGAGCGGACCCTGGAGGGCTGGCGGGCCGCCCGCGCGCTCGGCCTCAAGGTGCAGATCAACACCACGGTCAGCCGGGACAGCCTGGAGGACCTGGCCGACATCGCCGCGCTGGTGCGCCGCGAGGGCGCCATGCTCTGGTCGGCCTTCCTCCTGGTCCCCACGGGCCGGGGGCGGCGGCTGGACCCGCTGACCCCGGGAGCGATCGAGGACGTCCTGCACTTCCTCCACGACTGCGGCTCGGTCCTGGCCGTCAAGACCACCGAGGGCCACCACTTCCGCCGGGTCGCGCTCCAGCGCGCCGTCCTCGACGCGCGCGGCGAGCACCCCGCGCTCGGACCGCTGTACGGGCGGCTGCACGCCCGCGCCGCGTCGGCCCGGCTGTTCGAGGGGGAGCGGCGGGCCGTGCGGCGGGCGCCGCTGGACGTCTCGTCGGGGCGCGGGTTCGCGTTCGTCTCCCACACCGGCGAGGTCCACCCCAGCGGCTTCCTCCCGGTCCCGGCGGGCAACGTCAAGAACCGCCCGCTGACGGAGATCTACCGGGGCTCGCCGCTGTTCACCGCCCTGCGGGACACCTCGCTGCTGGGCGGCCGGTGCGGGGCGTGCGAGTTCAAGCCGGTGTGCGGGGGATCGCGGGCCCGGGCGTACGGGGCCGGCGGGGACGTGCTCGGGGAGGACCCGTACTGCGCGTACGAGCCGGGCTCCTTCCCGTACCAGGAGGAACTGCGCCCCCTGCTGGGGGCCGGGAACGGAGCGGAGACGGACCTGTGAGGCCTTCGGTGATCGTGGTCGGCGGCGGGATCAGCGGTCTGGCGGCCGCCTGGGAGCTGCGCGACGAGGCGGACGTGACCGTCCTGGAGAGCGCCGCCCGGGTCGGCGGCAAGCTGCGCACCGGCACCTTCGCCGGGATCGCCGTGGACGAGGGCGCCGAGTCCCTGATGGCGCTGCGCCCCGAGGCGGTCCGGCTGGCGCGGGAGGTGGGGCTGGGCGGGGGGCTGTGCGACCCCGCCGCCTCCCCCACCACCCTGTGGAGCGGCGGCGCGCTGCGCCCGCTGCCCGCCGGGCACGTCATGGGGGTACCCGCCGACCCGGCCGCGCTGGCCGGTACGGGGCTGCTCTCGCCGGAGGGCCTCGCGCGGGCCGCCCGCGAGCCGGAGCTGCCCGCCGAGCCCCTGACCGGGGACTGCTCGGTCGCCGCGTACCTGGCCGCACGCTTCGGCCGGGAGGCGGTGGACCGCCTGGTGGAACCCCTGCTCGGCGGCGTCTACGCGGGCCGCGCCGACCTCCTCTCCCTGCGCGCGACGATGCCCCGCCTCGCGGCGATCGCCGAACGCGGCGAACCCCTCCTCCCGACCCTGGCCCGGATGCGGTCCGCTGGCGCGGGGCGTGGGGCGGGTCCGACGGGCGCAGCCGAGCCGGCGGGCATGGCTGGCACGGCAGGCGCAGCCGGGCCGGCGGGCACGGCAGGCGCAGCCGGGCCGGTGGGCACGGCAGGCACGGCCGGGCCGGCGGGCACGGCAGGCGCAGCCGGCGCCGGGGGATCCCCGGCGCCTGCCGCCCCGGCGCGGAGGCCCGTCGCCGTGCAGGGGGTCGTCGGCGGGACGGGGCGTTTCGCGCAGGCCGTCGCGGTGGCGTCGGGGGCGCGGATCCTCACCGGGACCGTCGCCCGGGCCCTGTCCCCCACCCCGTCCGGGCGCTGGAGCGTACGGGCCGGCACCGGCGACGGGCCCCTGACCCTGACCGCCGACGCGGTGGTCCTGGCCCTCCCGGCGTTCGCCGCCGCCGAACTGCTGCTGCCGCACGCGCCGCTCGCCGGAGAGGAGCTCGCGGCGATCCCGCACGCCTCCACCGCCGTGATCACCCTGGCCTTCTCCCGCGCCCGGGCCCGCGGCCTCCCGGAGGGCAACGGCTTCCTCGTCCCGCCCGTGGACGGGCGCACGCTCAAGGCGGCCTCGTTCCTGTCGAACAAGTGGGCCTGGCTCCGCGACGCCGCCCCGGAACTGTTCGTGCTGCGCGCCTCGGTCGGCCGGATCGGGGAGGAGGCCCTGCTCGGCCTGCCCGACCGGGAGCTGGTCCGCCGGGCCGTCGCCGAACTGCACCGGGCGGCGGGCCCCCTGGGCGAACCGGTCGCGGCCCGGGTCACCCGCTGGGACCGCGGCCTGCCCCAGTACGCCGTCGGCCACCACGACCGCGTCGCCCGCATCCGCGAGGCCGCCGCGAAACTCCCCCGCCTCGGCCTGTGCGGCGCCGCCTACGAGGGCGTCGGCGTGGCCGCCTGCGTCGCCACGGGCCGCACGGCGGCCCGGGAGCTCCTGTCAGAACTCTGAGCCCACCCCCTCCCGTCCGGACCGCCGCCCGCAGCCCGGCAGGCCCGAACCACGCCCACCGGGGCGACAGCCGGGCCGGTCGGCCGCGCTGGGCGGCAGGACCGAACCGCGCCCGCCGGGGCGACGGCCGCACCGGACAGCCGGACCGGACGGGCCGGACCAGGCCCGACACCCGCCGGGGCGACGGCCGCGCCGGGCGGCCGCGCCGGACAGCCGGGCCAGACAGCCGGACCAGCCGCCGCCCCGGACAGCCGGACCGGGCCCGGCGCCCGCCGGGCGGCGCCACCGCAGGGTCACCCGGCTGGACCGTCAGCGGGCGCCGGGCGGGTGCGGCGCACACGATGGGGGTATGCCGACGATCGTCCTGCGGACCGCCACCGCCGCCGCCCTCGCCGCCGCGCTGCTCACCACCAGTGCCTGTTCCGCCGGCAGCGGCGGCACGAAGCAGGCCCCCGCCGGGGCGGCCGCGGACGCCAAGCCCCTCAAGTGGGGGGAGTGCGCGGCCCCCGACGCCGCCGAGGGCGGTGGGCAGGCGCCGCCCGCGGACTGGCAGTGCGCCACCCTCGACGTCCCGCTCGACTACGCCAAGCCCGAGGGCGAGACCATCCCCCTCGCCCTGATCCGGGCGAAGGCCAGGAACCAAAAAGAACGGCTCGGCTCCCTCGTCTTCAACTTCGGCGGCCCGGGCGGCTCCGGCATCACCACCCTGCCCGGCGCCGCCAAGGACTACGCGGCCCTGCGCGCCCGCTACGACCTGGTGAGCTTCGACCCGCGCGGGGTCGGCCGCAGCGCCCCGGTGCTCTGCGAGAACGACAAGCAGCTGGACGCGTACTACGCCCAGGACTCCTCCCCCTCCACCCCCGAGCAGGAGAAGGCCTTCACCGACGGCCTCCGCAAGTACCAGCAGGCCTGCCGGACCAACTCCGGCAAGGTGCTCCCGTACGTCGGCACCGAGAACGCCGCCCGCGACCTCGACCGGATCCGCCAGGCCCTCGGCGACCCGAAGCTGAACTACTTCGGCATCTCCTACGGCACCGAACTCGGCGGGGTCTACGCCCACCTCTTCCCGAAGAACGTCGGCCGGGCCGTCTTCGACGCGGTCGTCGACCCGACCAAGGACTCCGAGCAGGGTGCGCTCGGCCAGGCGAAGGGCTTCCAGCTGGCCCTCGGCAACTGGGCGCAGGACTGCGTGGACCGGGGCGAGCAGTGCCGGCTCCAGGGCACCACCGCCAAGGAGGTCGAGGACAACATCGTCAAGCTGCAGAAGCAGCTCGCGGCCAAGCCCATCCCCGGCATCGGCGACCGGATGCTCACCGAGACGATGGCCACCAACGGCATCGCGCAGGCCCTGTACTCGAAGGAGCTGTGGCCACTGCTGGAGCAGGGCCTGGACGAGGCCGAGGGCGGCCAGGGACAGCTGCTCATGGCCCTGTCGGACGCCCTCAACGGCCGCGACCAGCAGGGCCGTTACAGCAACATCGGCGCCGCCAACACGGCCATCAGCTGCGCGGACTCCAAGGACCGCTACAGCCTGGAGCAGACCAAGGCGAAGCTGCCGGAGTTCCGCAAGGCCTCCCCGGTCTTCGGGGACTTCCTGGGCTGGGCGCTGATGAGCTGCACGGGCTGGCCGGTGGCCGGCGCCTGGCAGACCCCGGACGTCTCCGCCCCCGGCTCGGCCCCGATCCTGGTGGTCGGCAACACCGGTGACCCGGCGACCCCGTACGAGGGGGCGCGGAACATGGTGGACCGGCTCGGCAAGGGCGTGGGCGTGGAGCTGACGTTCAAGGGGCAGGGGCACGGCGCGTACAACAGCGGCGACCCGTGCGTGCAGCGGGCGGTGAACGCCTACCTGCTGGACGGGAAGGTGCCGGGCGCCAACGCCGTGTGCACCCCCGGGACGGCGAACGACGAAGGGGCCGTACCGTCGTCGAACGGTACGACCCCTCCGGGGCAGGTGTAGGCCCGGCCCTAGTAGACCGGCTTCTCGGGCTCGATCTGGTGGACCCAGCCGATCACGCCGCCGCCGACGTGGACGGCGTCCGCGAAGCCCGCGTTCTTCAGGACCGCGAGGACTTCCGCACTGCGGACACCCGTCTTGCAGTGCAAGACGATCCGCTTGTCCTGCGGGAGGTCCTGGAGGGCGGTGCCCATCAGGAACTCGCCCTTGGGGATCAGCTTCGCGCCGGGGATCGAGACGATCTCGTACTCGTTCTTCTCGCGGACGTCGATGATCTCGATGTTCTCGCCCTCGTCGATCCACTCCTTGAGCTGCTTGGGAGTGATCGTCGAGCCGGCGGCGGCCTCCTGGGCCTCCTCCGAGACGACGCCGCAGAAGGCCTCGTAGTCGATGAGCTCGGTGACGGTCGCGTTCGGACCGCAGACCGCGCAGTCGGGGTCCTTGCGGACCTTGACCTGGCGGTACTGCATCTCCAGGGCGTCGTAGATCATCAGGCGGCCGACGAGCGGCTCGCCGACGCCGGTGAGGACCTTGATGGCCTCGGTGACCTGGATGGAGCCGATGGACGCGCAGAGCACGCCGAGGACGCCGCCCTCGGCGCAGCTCGGGACCATGCCCGGCGGCGGGGGCTCCGGGTAGAGGCAGCGGTAGCAGGGGCCGTGCTCGGACCAGAAGACGGAGGCCTGGCCGTCGAAGCGGTAGATGGAGCCCCACACGTACGGCTTGTTCAGCAGCACGCAGGCGTCGTTGACCAGGTAACGCGTGGCGAAGTTGTCCGTGCCGTCGACGATGAGGTCGTACTGGCTGAAGATCTCCATCACGTTCTCGGCCTCGAGCCGCTCTTCGTGAAGGACCACGTTGACGTACGGGTTGATGCCCAGCACGCTGTCGCGGGCGGACTCGGCCTTGGAGCGGCCGATGTCCGACTGGCTGTGGATGATCTGGCGCTGCAGGTTCGACTCGTCGACCTCGTCGAACTCCACGATGCCCAGCGTGCCGACGCCGGCCGCGGCCAGGTACATGAGGGCGGGCGAGCCGAGGCCGCCCGCGCCCACGGCCAGCACCTTGGCGTTCTTCAGGCGCTTCTGGCCGTCCATCCCGACATCCGGGATGATCAGGTGGCGGGAGTACCGACGGACCTCGTCAACGGTGAGCTCAGCAGCTGGCTCGACCAGGGGTGGCAGCGACACGGGGACTCCGTAGATGGGTAAGTCTGAACGGTGGTTCTTCCCGTAACACTGCCACGCCCTTCTTCATTCCGAGACACCCGGTCCGATCCGTGAGACGAATTCGTCCCAGTACGCGGGCATCGACTCCCACGGGTCCCGGTCGGGGGTGGCCCGCCGGTCGGTGAACCAGATGGTTCCGGCCCCCTGCCAGCGGGCGATGCGGACGGCCTCCTCCAGGTGGGTGCGGGGCACCCCGTGGACGAGGTGGCAGAACCGCTCCGGCGGGTGGTCGGCCGTCCACTCCGCCACCTGCGACCAGCGGTAGTCGGTCCAGGCCCCGGAGAAGGTGACCAGCTGGTCGGCCGCCTCCAGGTAGCCCTCGCAGGGGTGCGTGCCGTGTCCGAGCACGATCCGCAGCTCGTGGCCGAGCCCGCGCAGGGCGTCGGTGAGCCGGCGGACCCCGGCGAGGTCGGCCCGGTCCGAGGGGGCGTCGGCCAGGTAGAAGCCGCCGACCCCGTACCAGTCGCGGAAGCGGTGCGCGTCGGAGACCAGCTCCCCGAAGGGGCGGGTGCCGCCCCGCAGGGAGAGGTGGCCCAGGACCGTCCCGCCCACGCCGCGCAGCCGGGCCGCCGCCTCGGTGCAGTGCGGGTCGGGACGGCCGCCGGGACCGTTGGCGACGTTGAGCACGGCCCAGTGCAGCGGGGTGCCGGGGCGGGTCAGCTCGGCCCACTCCACCGGGGCGAGCAGCGGGTGCGCGTAGCCGGGGATGCCCAGGCCGAGCCGGCCGGACTCGGTCGCGGCGGCCGCCGTGGCCCCGGGCGGGGTGGTCAGATACGGCACGCCGCCTCCATCCAGATGTCCGCCAGGGATTCCTCCAGGTTGATCCGGGGCCGCCAGCCGAGCCGGTCCCGGGCGGTGCGGACGTCGGCCTGCTGCCAGGCGCCGCAGCCGTCGGGGTACGGGTACGGCTGCGGGGCCGCCGTGGCGAGCTGTTCGGCGGTGGCCTCGGAGCGGGGCGAACCGATGCCGGCCAGGCCCTGGGGGCGGCCGGGGTGCCCGTGCCGGGGGTCGTTGTGCGGGCCGCCGTGCGGGACGTCGAGCTCGTTGAGGGCGCCCCCGTAGCCGGCGACCCGGGCGAGGACGGCCGCCGCGTCGCGCAGCCGGACCGCGCGGCCGGTGCCGATGTTGACCACGCCCTGGGCGGCGGACAGGGAGGCCGCGTGCACCGCCCGGGCCACGTCCCGCACGTCGACGAAGTCGCGCTGCACGCCGAGCCCGCTGAGCTTGAGCTCCCCGTCCCCGGACTGCATGGCGCGCCGCATGGCCTCGGCGAGCCGGCCGAGCGGGGACCCGGCGGGGGTGCCGGGGCCGACGGGCGAGAACACCCGCAGCACGACGGCGTCCAGCCCGGAGCCGAGCACCAGCTCGGTCGCGGCGAGCTTGCTGACGCCGTACGGTCCGCCGGGTCTCGGGACGGCGTCCTCGGCCGTGGACGATCCGGGCTGGCTGGGCCCGTACTCGGCGGCGCAGCCGAGCTGGACGAGCCGGGCCCCGCAACCGCTGCGGCGCAGGGACTCGCAGATGGTGGCGACGGCGACGGTGTTGTGCCGGGTGAGTTCCCGGGCCCCGCCGCGGGTGGCGCCCGCGCAGTTGACGACGACGCCGGGGTGGACGGCGTCCAGGAACCGGGTGAGGGCGCCGGGACTGCCGGTGGCGAGGTCGAAGCGGACGTCGGCGTCGTCGCCCCGGCCCAGCGCGGTGAGCTGGACGGCGGGGTCGGCGAGCAGCCGGTCCGCGACGTAGCGGCCGAGGTAACCGTTGGCTCCGATCAGCAGCACCCTCATCGCACGGCCCCTCGGTTGGTTGGCTGGCCGGTCATCCTGTTTCTCCTTGGGTGGGTGGGGTCGGTATAGGGGTACGGCGCTCAGGGACGCGCGTGTGCGGAGGCACGGGACAGCGCGTGGAAGGCGTGTACGAGGAGTCCCGCGACGGCCGCGTACACGGCGGCCGGGACGGGGACCAGGGCGAGCGCCAGGGCCGCGGCCACCGGTGCCCGCCGGGCACCGTGGCCGAGGAGGAGCCGGACCAGGAACAGCAGCACCGCGAGCGGTACGGCCGTCGCCGGTGCGGCTCCGGCGAGCGCGGCAGCCCCCGTGGCGGCCGCGGTGAACAGCAGGAGCGCTCCGGCCAGCAGGGGCCTGGCCCCGGCGGCGAACTCGTCCAGGGCCCGGCTCCCGGCGAGCCGGCACCGGGCCCGGGCGGAGTAGAGGGCGGAGGTGAGG